>NZ_CDLUDY010000052.1:0-4791 GCF_975968855.1 Petrachloros mirabilis | reverse complement strand
TTGAAGTGCGTCCGATCAAGATGGGCCCGATCCGTCCCTATGTGAATATGAGCTTTGGCATCAACGTCAACAGCTTCGGGGAGAAATCATCGAGTTTCAGAATCAGCCCCAGTAATAACTTTGCCTGGCGTGTCGGCTGGGGTGGCGACTACATGTTGAACGAGAAACTCGCCTTGAACGCAGAAATGGCGTACAAGCGGAATGATGGCCATGTGAATGGCAATTCATCAAACGACTGGGATGCCACGTCGTTCGGCTTCCTGTTCGGTGGAAGGCTGATCTTTTAGTGAAACTTTACTCTTGGTGAGCCTGTTGTGAGCGGCTCCAAACCATGCCGGTCTGTTCTTTGGAGCTGAAACCGAGTTTTTCATAGAACCTGGGACGTCTGGTACAGAGCCAGAACAGCTCCACTCGTTTCAGTCTAGGGTGATGTAGAATGCGTTGAACGATTTCTGAGCCGATGCCTTGCTTGTGATAGGCCTTATCGACGATCACGTCCCAAATGGTGGCGCGGTACACATAGTCGGTGAGCACTCGCCCAAAACCTACCAGTTGGTCCCCATCCCAGGCGCAAACGGCTATATCAGTATGGCGCAGCATATCTTTGGTATCCGAAAGGGTCCGGCCTTTCGCCCAGGGAGCTTGATGGAACAGCCTGAGGAGATGAGAAGGGTCTACTTCTCTCTTGTCTGAAAATGTCACGACGGACTTGAGGGCAGGCGGCATCTTGTACTAGAGTACCTCGGTATAAGTTCCTGTCAATGTTCGGCGGAGTGTACGAGGAAAACGATGGCAACGCAAGTCCGTAGCTGCCCAAAATGCTTTCAACTGATGTGGCTGAAAGAGGAAAAGATCGAGCAGGTTGACGAAGAAACGATACGCGCCAAGTGTCCCCATTGCGGCTCCGTCGTTCGTTTCAAGCTTGTAACGGCTGGTGCGAATGCCGCTGGCCCGAAGATGGGGCATTAGACTCAATTCCTATTGAGGAGCAGGCGCAAGGGTCAACAAAGGCGCGACGACGTTTCGCGCTGAACATATTGCTAATTTAGGACATCCCCCGCCCGGACCCATCCAATTCCGGTTTGTTCCCCGGCATGATCTTGTGAAGCGCCGAGCGATATTCGGCGATCCGCTTCTCATCGAGACGGCCAACTTCGATCTGCTTATCCCGTTGCAACTGCTCAAGATAGTCGAGTATGGCCAGCAAAGGCTGAATCGAACCCAGCAGTTTCCCGACTTCGAAGGCCTCTAATGACTCGATCATTGGCTCATTAAACGACTTATAAGGCGTTCCCGCACTCTGACTCCTGAAGCGGCCGACAATTTCCTCATACTCTTCCACCGCTTCGAAGTTGGGTTTCACACCCGTCGGAACCGCTGTCAAATGGACGACGGGAGGAAGTTTGGCGGCATAGACCTTGAGTTGTGAAGTGAGCCCCCCTATGGAGTCGAGCACATCAGCTGTTTGCATGAATTGCTCCTAGACGAAGGGGGAGAGCCCTGTCAAGCACTCCTCATGGATGGCCGGGTCGCCCGGTCGAGGTCTTGTACCACGTTGTCAATGTCGGATGGAAAAGATCTCGTGTATTCGTGGAGCTCGCCCGTTGTGGGGTGCTGAAATCCCAACGTTCTGGCATGGAGCATAACTCGAGGAATGGCGACATCTTCCACTAAACAGACCTTACGACCTCCGTACGTTGGATCTCCAAGAATGGGATGACCAAGCGACGTCAGATGCACCCGCAATTGGTGAGTCCGACCTGTGCGCGGGAGCAATACGACGTGTGACGCAAGCTTTGCGAAACGTCGTTCTACACGGTACTCGGTGACCGACTCCTTAGGAGTCGACGTGCGCACGGAGAATTTCTTACGCTCTTTTGAATCTCTGCCGATCGCCAACTCGATCGTTCCGTGGCCCTTCTTGGGAACTCCCAAAATCAACGCCTCATAGACACGGGTAATCGTATGATGTTTAAACTGCGCTGCCAGGTGCCGATGGGATTGATCCGTCTTGGCAATGACCATAATCCCGGAAGTTTCCTTGTCAAGGCGATGAACAAGACCGGGACGCTCCTTACCGCCGATGGTTGAAACCGTCCCACCGGAAGTTTCAAAGTGGTGCAGTAAGGCGTTGACCAGCGTTCCCGTCCAGTTTCCCGGTGCCGGGTGAACGACGATTCCTGCCGGCTTATTCAAGACAAGCAGATGGTCGTCTTCGAAAAGAATCTCCAGGGGGATAGCTTCACCTCTCAGCTCAAGCGGTTCAGGCTTAGGCACATCCATTGTGATCCGGTCGCCGGGTTTGATCTTCTGGCTCGGCTTCACAATCTGGCCATTGATGCGGATGCGGCCAAGCTCAATCAGTCTTTGCAGGCACGATCGGGACATATCGCGCTCTCGATTGACGAGAAAGACGTCAAGACGCTTGGGCTGCTCTCCCTCTGTTATGAGAAATTCCGTAATCATGTGGGGGACAAGCTACTAAAGAAACAGGGCATATTGCAATCAGTCGGCCCTGGGTTTACACAGGAAATGCAACGAGACTATGCTTAGGCGCTAAAGCTTGTTGCAACTCTTACTAAGGAGGTGCCGCCATGCGAAGGATGCTCCGAACCGCAGGCTTCGTTCTTGCCGTAAGCGCTTTCCTCCCAACGCTCGGGTCAGCAGGTGGATCTTCCGGAATTCCTCCGGAAACAGTCGCTGACTACTTGTATTCGGTCATCGCGGCAGACCGCACGTTTTACACAATTCATGTTGTGGAACGACTCCAGAACGAAGGAACCGTTGTCGCGGCTGAAAATTGGCGTTCCAAAAGAAATCTTTTGCCCCTCCCAGCTCAGTTCTTAATGGAATCCAGTGAGCTCGCCTCGAAAGCAGGTGTAAAAGTGCGATATCGACTGATCAGCCTGTGGCCAATCAATCCACAAAATGGACCCTATAATGATGAAGAACGGAACGCGCTTGAGGCCGTCAGAAAAAAACGGACTGAACCAGTGACTGCCTCAGTGAAAATCGGCGATGAAAATTATTTCCAAGCCGTCTATGCCGATCGGGCTGTCAGCCAAGCCTGTGTGGGTTGCCACAACGGACATCCGAGAAGCCCGAAGAAGGATTTTAAGATGAATGATGTTATGGGAGGTCTGGTGATCGAGATTCCACTGCCCAAATAAGAAGCGGGTAAACCTGGGAGACGGCCAAGAGCCATGAGAAAGTGGACGTTTAAGCGTGTCCGCTCTTGCGAGCGCGTTCGGCGATCTTCTTGCGGAGACGGGCTTTTTCGAGGCTGATTTCGGCCTCTTTGACTTCTGAAGGAAGCCCACCGGCTTTCAGCCGCTGCTCAGCCTTTTCGACAGCGGCTTGTGCGCGATTTACATCAATGTCTTCAGCTTTTTCGGCGATCTCGGCCATGATCGTGACTTTTGTCGGTGTAACTTCCGCATAGCCCCACAGCACCGCCATGTGGCTGGTCTGGTCACCGACGCGATAACGGAGTTCGCCGATGCGCAGAGTCGATAGAAAATGGCAATGGCCAGCCAACACCCCGAATTCGCCTTCAGAGCCAGGAGCAATCACTTCATCGACTTCCTGACTCAACAGCTGCTTCTCCGGTGTCACAACTTCTAATAGAATCTTCCCAGCCATACGTTCCTTCTTGCCCTTCCCGGGAATAAAGCGAAAAGTCTCCAGGCTGCTCTGACCATCACGCAGCGAACGAGAAGTGCTTCATCAGGCGCGCTCCGTGATGAGAAAAGCACGCGACTGATTAGACTTTAACCCCCATTTTTTCCGCCTTTGCGATCACTTCCTCGATCGGGCCAACCATGTAGAACGCCTGCTCCGGAAGATGATCGTACTTACCGTCGAGGATTTCCTTGAAGCTGCGGACGGTGTCCTTCAGCTTTACATACTTGCCCGGCGAACCAGTGAAGGCTTCGGCGACGTGGAACGGCTGTGAAAGGAACCGTTGAATCTTCCGAGCACGAGCCACGACCATCTTATCGTCTTCGGACAATTCGTCCATACCGAGAATCGCGATGATGTCCTGGAGGTCCTTATAACGCTGCAGAACTGACTGAACGCCGCGTGCCACTTTGTAATGCTCCTCGCCGATAATCTGAGGATCGAGAATACGCGAGGTGGAGTCGAGCGGGTCGACGGCTGGATAAATACCCAACTCAGCCAATTGGCGTGACAGGACTGTCGTTGCGTCGAGGTGTGCGAACGCTGTGGCCGGTGCCGGATCGGTCAGGTCGTCTGCCGGCACATAGATGGCCTGCACTGAGGTGATCGACCCGCGCTTCGTCGAGGTGATACGCTCTTGCAATGCACCCATCTCAGTGGAGAGAGTAGGCTGATACCCTACGGCTGATGGCATACGGCCGAGCAGTGCCGACACTTCTGAACCTGCTTGCGTGAACCGGAAGATGTTATCGACGAAGAGCAGCACGTCCTGGTTCTCTTCATCGCGGAAAAATTCAGCAACCGCCAATCCGGTTAAGGCGACACGAAGACGGGCGCCTGGCGGCTCGTTCATCTGGCCATAGACCAGGGCCGCCTTCGACTTGGTGAAATCATCAGGATCGATGACCTTGGACTCCTGCATTTCGTGCCAGAGGTCGTTACCTTCGCGGGTTCGCTCACCGACGCCGGCGAACACCGAGAACCCGCCATGGTGTAGAGCGATGTTGTTGATCAATTCCATGATGATAACGGTCTTGCCGACTCCGGCGCCGCCGAAGAGGCCGACTTTTCCCCCCTTGCTATAAGGCTCGAGGAGGTCTACCACCTTGA
>NZ_CDLUDY010000051.1:0-3671 GCF_975968855.1 Petrachloros mirabilis | reverse complement strand
CTGAGAGCTACGAAACCCCCGAGTGCCACCCCTTACCCTTCACCCCTCACGCCTCACCGGTAGTCCATGAGATGTGCAATCGTCCATTACCACGAACTCGCGCTGAAGGGTCGCAATCGCGACTACTTTGAGCAACGGCTCGTCGACAACATACGCAAAGCCCTCAAAGACCTTGGAGTCAGACGGATCGAAAATCTTCGCAGCCGCATCCGTGTTATCCTCCCAGAAAAGGCGCCCGATCAAGCCGTCATCGGCAAGCTCAGTCGGGTCTTCGGTATCGCCAATTTCTCCCTCGCCCATGCTGTTCCGCTCGACCTTGCCAACCCGAATCTCGACGACTTGAATGCCGGAATCGGCAAGACCATTCAAGGACGATTCTTCGCCAATTTCCGCGTGACCGCGAAGAGGGCAGACAAACGGCTGAAGTTGACGTCGATGGACGTGGAACGGGCCGTCGGGAAGTACGTGTGTGAGTCGACCGGCAAGAAGGTCAAGCTAACCAATCCCGATCTCACTATCTATGTCGAACTTCTCGCCCGGGAAGCCTACTACTCGATCGAGAAAATCCAAGGACCTGGGGGAATGCCAGTCGGCACCAGCGGCAAGGTGGCCTGCTTGATTTCCGGCGGAATCGATTCGCCGGTCGCAGCCTATCGCATGATGAAGCGCGGCTGCCATGCCGTTTTCGTCCATTTCTCAGGCCGACCGCTCGTAAGCCGTGCGTCGGAGGAGAAAGTCCATGAGCTGGTACAAATCCTGACACCCTATCAATATCACTCCCGGCTCTATGTCGTCCCCTTCGGCGAAATCCAGCGTGAGATCGTTGCCCAGGCTCCGGCTCCCTACCGGATCGTGCTCTATCGGCGATTGATGGTCCGCATCGCAGGCGAACTTGCCCAGCGAGAACATTGTTGGGGATTGGTGACAGGCGACAGTCTAGGACAGGTGTCTTCCCAAACGCCCGAAAACCTCTCAGTGATCGAGGAAGCAGCCGAATTGCCAATGTTGCGTCCACTCATCGGCATGGATAAGCTCGAGATTACCGGTGAGGCGGAGAAGATCGGAACCTTTACGACGTCGATCGAGCCGGACCAGGACTGCTGCTCCCTCTTTACCCCCTCCCACCCAAGTACCAGGACACGCATTGACGATATCCGCAAAGTCGAACGGGGATTCGACATCGGGAGCCTCGTCAAACAGGGTCTCGAGAAATCGGAGTTGTTGGAGTTTACTTTCCCGAGCTAATTCGTGCCGCCTTCTCCTTCACGATCCGGAAATGCGCTTCGAGCTCGCGCCTCATCGACAGGGCGACCAACCAATCCGGAACGACGGAATCGATTTCAACCACCAAGTCAAACTCCGCGCGAGTTTGCATCCCACCATCAATCGGGGTCAGCTTCCACACGCGTCTGTACTTCTTAAAATCGCCCCCGACGAGTTCCGTCACAATTTCCCTTTCCGACAATGCCTTCGACTGTGTAACCAGCCGGCGTTCCCCAGGAAGAAGCGCGTGTTCGATCCGCACATCGGCCAGCGCGACGCCATCATGGATTTTCAGATCCGCCATTCTCATTCGTATCTCGAACAGTTCTGGCCAATTCGAATAATCAGTCAACAGCGAAAGAATAACGGAAGGCTTGGCTGGAAACGTCACACGAGCCGTGGCACGTACACCACCGCTCTCTTCTGTCCTGACTTCCAGGACATCGGAATCGCGAGCGGGGAGGATTACCTGCGGCAGGAGGGTTACAACAAGCACAAGGATGATAATGGCAAAGAGGAGCCCGGAGGCTCCCGGCCATTTACCCGGTAATGGCATCCAATAACCGCTGGTGAACCTTACGGACCCGCTCTAGCTGCCCCTTGGCAGGAAACCGTTCGTAGAACCCCTCTGCGCGGAATTCCTTGCCCATCGCAGCCCAAGGTTTGAGCAGTTCAGCAAAGGGCTTTGGGCAACATTGCTCTTCCCAATCACTCATGAGTTTCCGATCGACAATGAGGTCGTCGAGGACCCGGATCAAGGCTTTCAAGGTCACGTCGCGGGTGAACATGTAGCGATCGTTTTGCCCCCACACATCAGTCATGACCTCCTTCACCCCTTTGAGATAATCGCGCACGAGTGCATAGCACCGGTCCGGCTTCATGTTCAGATGGGATTCCATCCATCGCTTGTGAGCCGTGACGACCTTTAGGAGCTCGTTGAAGATCTCGGATTGCAGGATCCACTTTTCCTGCTTGCTTCGCCCGCCCAGGCGGTTGATCTTGTACCGAAGCGGTGAATCGTCTTCGCCGTATAGAAGGTTGGCAACCTTCGCGGCGAACTTCTTTTCAGGGCTTTCCCACGACACTTTCTCGTACAGGTCAACCAGGTGCGAACGATTGATACGGGTATGCGTGCTGTTTATGATGACGAACATTTCCGTGGCGAATTCGCTACTCCTGCCGTCGAACAACACGCATGGCACTTCCACCTGGTCGATCTGGTCCGGGTGATGATGCTGAAAAAAATGAAGCCCCGCAAGCCGATGCTGGCCGTCAATGATCAAGTATTTCCCCTTCGGTTCGCTCAAATGGCCGATCGATTCCGACTCGCCCGCCCGCTGGAACCGCAAGGTTTCATCGGTGAACAACAAGACGGTGCCGGGGATCATCGGTTGCGCGACGACCGTTTCGTAAAAATTGACGATCTGCTTTATCTTCTGCCGATTGAGCAACCGTTGGAAACCTTTCTCGCTTCGCTCGATGCCGGCAATGAACTGGGCCACATCGTCATGCTCCCCGATCTTAGATGGAGAAATCTCCTCGCCTTCGAAATAATAGCGGCTTGTGAACTGGACTTTCACCAGAAGTTCAGTCGCCTTGTACCCGATGAAGTAAAAAGTGCCATCCTTTTGTCTGATTCGCGTCGCAAGCATGTTTCCTCCTTAGGAGAAAAACCGGGTGGCTAACTGCCAAATTGTACGCACAGTTCCTGGTAGCCGCAAGCCAAGAACCTGTGCTAGCATTTCACAATGCGCAGAAGACCTCTTTCAGTTTTTTTTGTCGGTCTCACTCTGACCCTGGGCCTACTAGCCTGGTATCCGAACGCTGTACAGGCCCAAATGATGCCGAATGATTTCCCTGCCACGACTGAGAAGTCCTGCAGTTTTGGCATGGACAAAGACGAGCCATCACAACAATGCTTTGTACCCATTCCGCTGGGTTGCCAGGTTGCCAACATTCCTGGAACAAAAAAACCTTGGACTACCATTTCCAAAGGCGGGAATATCCAGTGCCGCTTCGATGAGAAGGTCACCGACTGGAAGACGAAGATAAGCGGCACATGCGGCCGCTGCCGATCAGGACATTGCTCGGTTCAGTTCAGTGTCAGATTCGACTGCAATCCCCACTAAACAACCATGTCGCTGACGGACGCGATCAAGTGTGAAGCCCGATCGTTAGGCTTCGACGCGATAGGCATCGCTTCTGTGTCCGTTCCCTCTTTCTCAGCCACGCTCTTTGATCGACTCCAGGAATGGCTCCACCGCGGCTATCATGGGACGATGTCCTGGTTGGCTCGTAATCCTTCTCGCCGCGCAAATCCGCAAGTCGTACTCCCTGGGTGCAGATCAATCATTTCTGTCGGTGTAAATTACGACACGGGCCACCGCGCGACAGAAGGCCCTGGGTTG
>NZ_CDLUDY010000050.1:0-2727 GCF_975968855.1 Petrachloros mirabilis | reverse complement strand
TCACCAGACGGGTTGGACAGGGCTGGTCGCAAAGCTGATCCAGCAGTCTGGAGACTTGCGCCGATCCCCGCGCCGTTGTCTCCATGAAAATACTCGTAGAAAGGAACGGCATGCTGCCAATAGGGGTCGCGCTGAAAAATCTCGGTGCCGCCGAACACCGGCCGCCGTCCCTGCTCATCCTGCAGGAAAATGTGTGTGAGCCGCCGTGACAGTTTCGCCGCCACATTCCAGATCGTCGTCTTCCGGCCCGAACCGGTCGGGTACTCGACTTTGTAGCTCTCGCCTAAGAAATAGTGGAACTTCTGCAGCGATTCGATAAGGAGGTAGTTAATGGGGAACCAGATCGGCCCGCGCCAATTCGAATTGCCGCCGAAGAGGCCCGTGCTTGATTCAGCCGGCTCGTAATCCACGCGATGCTTTTGTCCCATCACATCGACCACGTAGGGGTGTTCCTTGTGGTAACGGGAGAGCGCCCGGATCCCGAACGGAGATAGAAATTCCTGTTCGTCGAGCATATAGCGAAGGACAGATCGCAGACGGTCCCGATTGACGAGCGAGAGAAAGCGGCGGACACCGCCGTCATGAGATTGCGTCTCGACATGTTGAGCGAAATCTGGCCGGTGCTCGATGAACCACTGCATCCGATGTTTGAATCGCGGCAGTCTGTCGATGAGATCACCATCCAGGGTTTCGACGGCGAAGAGCGGGATCAACCCGACGATGGAGCGGACCTTCATGTGGCACGTCTGCCCATTCGGCAGGTGGAGGACGTCGTAGAAAAACCCGTCGTCCTTGTTCCACAGCTCGATCTTCTCGCCGCCGATATTGTTCATCGCTTGGCAGATATAGACGAAGTGTTCGAAGAACTTGCTGGCGACGTCCTCATAGGCCGGGTTGTCCCGAGCCAGTTCGAGAGCGATCGTCAGCATGTTCAGACAATACATCCCCATCCAGCTGGTCGCATCCGATTGTTCGATGTGGCCGCCTGTCGGGAGAGGTGCACTACGGTCGAAGACGCCGATGTTGTCGAGCCCGAGAAAGCCGCCTTGGAAAACATTCTTTCCCTCGGCGTCCTTGCGGTTGACCCACCAGGTGAAGTTCAAGAGCAGTTTGTGGAACACACGTTCGAGGAAACGGCGATCGCCAACGCCTCGGCGCTTCTTCTCGATCTTGTAGACGCGCCAGGCAGCCCAGGCATGGACCGGCGGATTCACATCGCCGAATGCCCATTCGTAGGCAGGAATCTGCCCGTTCGGATGCAAGTACCATTCGCGCAACATCAACACGAGCTGTTCCTTGGCAAACGTCGAATCGAGGAGGGCCAGCGGGATACAGTGAAAAGCCAAGTCCCACGCGGCGTACCAGGGATATTCCCACTTGTCCGGCATGGAGATGACATCGGCGTTATAGAGGTGGGTCCAGTCCGAGTTACGGCCGTGCAACCGTTCGCGCGGCGGGTCCGGCATACCCGGATCACCCTTGAGCCAGCGTGCCAGATTGTAGTGATAGAACTGTTTGCTCCAGAGCAGGCCGGCGAAGGCCTGCCGCTGCACCCGCCGCGCATCTTCGGATAGATCGGATGGCGCAAGGCTGTCATAGAATTCATTCGCTTCCTGGATCCGTTTCTTGAACGTCTCATCGATCTTCCGGCGTGAGAGGCTCGTGGCGTCCGACTTGTGCGTGAATTGGAGGCAGATCTGATCCGATGCCCCGGGCGCGAGGGTAAGCGTATAGTGGGCTGCGGCTTTCGAGCCGATCTTGTCCGGGTTGACCGCTTCCTTGTCTCCGTGAATCACATAATCGTGGAAACTATCTTTGACGTAGCGTGCGCCTTCCTGGTCGCCGTAGAGACGGCGGCTGTTGGTCTCGTTTTCTGTAAAGAGCAACGTCGGTTGCCGGTCGCACAGTAGGCGGCGGCACCCATAATAATCATGGTTGAGCTCGATGACGCTGGTGCCGTTACCAGACTCCCCCTCCCGCATCCGGGGACGACGGGCATCCAATCCCCAAGACCAGGTGTTACGGAACCATAGAGTTGGAAGCAGCGTGAGTTCGGCCGGATCCGGCCCCCGATTGATGACCTGAATGCGGATGGATAATTCTTCCGGCGATTCCTTCGCATACTCGACGAACACATCGAAGTAGCGATTCTCTTCGAATACGCCGGTGTCGATCAATTCAAATTCCTGCTCATGACGGCTGCGCCGGCGGTTTTCTTCGACAAGCCTCGCATAGGGGAACTCTGCCTGAGGGTACTTGTAGAGATATTTCATGTAAGAATGTGTCGGAGTTGAATCGAGGTAAAAGTAATAATCCTTCACGTCTTCGCCGTGATTGCCCTCGTTGCCCGTCAGGCCGAATACCCGCTCCTTGAGAATAGGGTCCCGGCCGTTCCACAAAGCGATGGCAAAACAGATGTATTGGTGGCGGTCACAGATCCCGGCGAGGCCATCCTCGTTCCAGCGATAGGCGCGGGAACGGGCGTGGTCATGCGAAAATGCTTCCCAGGCATTACCGAAAGGGCTGTAATCCTCGCGCACTGTGCCCCATGCTCGTTCACTCAAATAGGGGCCCCAACGTTTCCAATGTTCCTTCCGTGCTGCGTCTGCTTCAAGCCGTTGCGGCTCGGCCAGAAGTGAGTGAAGGGATGGGACAGCAGATGGATCTTCGGTAGCCATACGACTCCTTCTGAAAGTGTCTTACAGGATTTGAGTCGTTGGGAGGCAG
>NZ_CDLUDY010000049.1:0-9624 GCF_975968855.1 Petrachloros mirabilis | reverse complement strand
TCGGTTTACGCTGACGGCGGATGAGCTGGCAACCATCGAAACGATCGGCATTTAACCTCACAATCTACCTACTTCTGCGATGAATACCCTTGTGCGATATGCAGGCCCTGCTGACGCTGGAATCCTGTCCGTGATGGTCGGGGAGTTGCTCCATGAAATCATGGCAGCGATTCAAATCCCGGTGTTTTCGTTCAACAGGGAGGAAACAGAGGTACGCGCCAGCCAATGGCTGACCGATGGCAGCTATGTCGTCCTGCTCGCTTTAGACCGAGACATAGTAATGGGATTCACAGCCTTATATGAATCTCGTGCCTTATACGCAGAAGGGACGTTCGGCACGATTCCCGAACTGTACGTGCGATCCGACTACAGATCAAAAGGTGTGGGGACTCAGCTTTTGGCTGAGGCGAGAGCACATGCGAAGGCGAAGGGATGGACAAGATTGGAAGTGACGACACCGCCGTTGCCGCAGTTCGAGCGGACGAAAACCTTTTACCAACGGCATGGCTTTAGTGTTTCCGGTGGCCGCAAGATGAAGGTGGACTTATGATCATGCCGGTCATTCAGTTGGAACGGACCGGTTGTGGTATCGCCTCGGTCGCGGCCCTCGCCGGAGTTTCTTATCAAGAGGTGAAACGCAAGGCGAAGCAGCTTGGCATTATCGCCGCCGATCCTCGACTCTGGTCCGAGACAGATCACGTGCGGCGTCTGATACGTGAATATCGTTTGCGTCCAGCCTCGACCGAGCAGCCCTTTTGCTCGTGGAAGACTCTGCCCGATCTGGCCTTACTCGCAATCAAATGGCATAGGGAGAATAGCCGGCCGTATTGGCATTGGGTGGTGTTCGTGCGGGATGAAGGAGGGGAGAGGGTACTGGATTCCAAGCGGTCGCTGAAGAGTCATGTGAGGAGGGATTTCGGGAGGATGAAAGTGAAGTGGTATATGGCGGTTGAGAAGAAAAAGAATTAGCGCCTTGAGAGGGAGGTACGAGCGAGCCTGGAAGGATCACGTGGTTGGTAGGCCTGCTCACTCAGGCGAGCAAGGGAAACGGGTGCGGAGGTTAAAATTGATTCAGCCCGAACTTCATGACGGAGCTTTGGAGGTAGCAACCGCTTCTAACGCCTAACCATTTCTTGAGACTTTGAGAAAGAGCGAACAAACAAATTGCAGGTCAATTTCGTCGAGTATGTGGTCAACAAAGAGATTTCTTCTTGTAGAAGGACCTCCAGCCATTCTACGGAACCAATCAACGTTACTGGTGCCTGCCATTCGTACTGGTACAGCTACGAATGGCTGGCCATTGATTTTCATAAGTTGTTGGTTTCCTGGAGAACCCGAGGTGATGACACCAACCGTAACTATTGGAAAATTGACCATGAAGTCAGGGGGAGAGTATCCTTTGGCGTCATGCGATCTGTACCTAGAGCTCGTCTTGTCCTCATCATCTTCTTAAACCTGCTCTTCGGCGTTTTGAGCTTTAATGCGCAGGCCTGTCTTCTCCCGCTGTTTGGGACTACAGCGGCCTCGATGCAAAGCGGTTGTTCTACGCCCGAAGCATCTCCTATCCGGCAATTCTGTGACGCCTTCAAGATGTTGTCCGTTCAGGCGCCCTTAGATTCCAACCCGGAGTTGGACTCTCAAAGTGTCAGCGAAGATGCTCCTATCTCCTTAATTCATATGCTCAACCATCCTCCAGCAACACAGCTGAGTTGCGATTATCCAGCGCATTCTCCTCCAGAGGATGTACTGCTCAAGACTCAAGTCCTTCGCATCTGATCTCGTCGGTCCTCCCTTCGCGTCACTACCAATCATTGTTCGATTGATCGGGCTGATTTCTTGCGATCACATCGCTCGAGTTCCTTCTGAAACCTCGCCACGAGAGATCGAACAGGAGGTTCACATGAATACCGAAACGCCGATGTTTCTTAAGGCAATTGTGGCAGTGCTCGCATTTATCGCAGGCATCCATTCAAGCGCCAATGGTGAGCCGATTCAGGCCGAACCATTGGTCTTATCTGAAATAATCCGTGAAGCTTTGGAGGCAAACCCAGAGATTGCCACAGCTAGGCAGCAACTGGCCGCAGCCTCCCAACGAATCACTCAAGCGCGCGCTCTGGACGACCCTACATTCTCTGTCCAATTGTGGAACTTTCCCGAATCCTTCAACATTGGCCAAACAGCGAATACCATCATCGGGCTTTCTCAAAAATTTCCTTTCCCAGGAAAGCTCGCGTTGAAGGAACAAGTGGCGAGCCGCTCGGCCGACATCACCGAACAGGCCTTGCGCGCCAAAGAACTCGACCTGGTGGCACGAGCCAAGCAGGCCTACTACGACCTATTCCTGGCCCACAAAGCGATTCAAATTCACCGTGAACAGATCGATCTCCTCACCCAGTTTCTTCAGGCTGCTATCGCGAAATTCAAAACGGGAAAAGGCACTCAAGTGGATGTGCTCAAGGCGCAGGTGGAACTCGCCAAACTCCATCAGCAGTTGCCGGTTCTTGAGCAGCATCGAGAAACGGCTCAGGCCAAAATCAATACGCTCTTGAATAAAGATCCCCGCATGCCTATGGGAATGCCACAAGAGCCTCGGGTGAAACGTTTCCCAAAGGATCTCGACGAGCTCTTTCAAATAGCAACCGATGCCAAGCCTGACGTCAAAGCGGCTGAATTGGCAGTTCGGCGGAATGAAAAGTTCCGTGCCCTCGCGCATCGCCAGTACTATCCGGATGTCACCGTGGCGTTTCAGCGGTTTCAGAATTACCAGGCCCCCAACGGGTTCGGCGCGATAATGGCCATCAACATGCCGTTTGCTTTTTGGACCAAGCCGAAGTACGACGCGGCGGTGCAAGAAGCGAGTGCGGCAGTCGCTGCCGCCCGTGCCGATTTGGAGAGCGTACATAACCTCACGCGATTCCAGATTCGCGACGTGCTCGCGAAAGTACGGGCCAGTTGGGAAGTCGCCCTGCTGTATCAGACCACTGTCTTACCACAGGCCGAGGACAGTCTCGCCTCGGCGCGGGCTGGTTATCGAACTGGCCGGGCTGATTTTCTAAACCTGATCGAGGCCGACCGGGCGTTGCGGGAGTTCCAGTTGGCCTACTACAGCGCTCTGGTTGATTGGCAACACCGGGTTGCCGAACTCGAGCAAATTGTCGGCCGGGAGTTATAAGCCAGGAGGTGTATCATGCGTCGCGTGACACCAAGAGGAAGGCACACGGTGCAGATCATGATCGGCCTGATCGTGGTGGTCGGCGGGCTCTGGCTCATTAGCGGCTGGAATCGCCTCCGTCCCTTACTATCCGAGGTGAAGGGCGTCGAGCAGGACGTGCAGAGGAAAGTACAAGGTTCTGGCATGAAGGGCATGAAGCCAATGGCGGCTCCTGAAGGCAGGTTTTCCCAGGCCTATGCCATGGTCACGCCCTCCAAGCAACAGTTGATCGGAGTGAAGACCGCAGCAGTGAAGAAGCGTCGCCTTGAGACCGTAGTTCGCGCAGTTGGCAGAGTGGAGTTCGATGAGCAACGTGTCACCCACGTGAATCTTCGCGTCTCGGGATGGGTGGAAGAGCTCTTCGTGGATTTCACCGGACAGCTGGTGCACAAAGGCCAACCGCTGTTTACACTCTACAGCCCGGATCTCGTGGCGAGCCAGGACGAGTATCTCCTGGCTCTCAAGGCAAGGGAGAAAGTCAGGGACAGCCCAATCTCTGAAGTTCTGGCACAGGCGGATCAGTTAGTCGATGCCACCCGAGATCGACTACATCTGTGGACAATGACCAACAAGCAGATCGATGAGCTGGCCCGTCGGGGCAAAGCGCAAACCTACATCAGCATGACCTCGCCGGCCACTGGACATGTGATCGACAAGAGGGTGTTCAAGGGAAAGTTTGTGGAACCAGGAATGACCCTGTACACAATCGCGAATCTTTCCACAATTTGGGTTCATGCGGAGATCTACGAGTATGAGGTGCCATTCGTGAAGGTAGGACAACCAGCGACGGTGACGTTTGTCGCATACCCTGGAGAACAGTTCCATGGACGAGTGTCGTACATTTATCCTTACCTCAACAAGGAAGCCAGGACCGTCAAGGTCCGGCTGGAATTACCGAACCCGGGCTTGCAGCTCAAGCCAGACATGTACGGGGATGCCCTGATCAAAGTAGACCGAGGGAATACTCTGGCGATTCCTGAACAAGCGGTGGTCGATTCCGGTACCCGCACCCTCGTCTTCGTTGTCCGTGGGGAAGGACTCTTCGAGCCACGAATAGTGAAACTCGGCCCGAGGATCGGGTCCTATCTAGAGGTTTCGGAAGGGCTGGCAGAAGGGGAACAGATCGTGACCTCCGGGAATTTTCTCATCGATTCCGAGAGTAAATTGATGGCCGCCACAAATATGATGGGGGCTCTCGGCATGGGAGGCATTCGCATGGAACAGGCCCGCATGGGAGACATGGACATGGGGGGCATGGATATGGGCGGCACGATGTCTGAGCAGACTGAGCAGGTCGCTCCAATGACCGGGAAGAAAGTCGGCGGGATCACGATGATGCTGTCCACCGAACCGACCGTCCCACGAGTGGGCGAGAATGTCATTCGCGTAAACCTGAAGGAGGAGAGCAGGAGGCCGGCTTCGGCGTCCAAGGTCCTGCTCACATATACCATGCCAATGCCGGGCATGGTGCCGGCCACAATCCCGATGGCGCTCCAGAAAGATGGCGTCTACCAGGCCAAGGCGAATCTCGGCATGGCAGGACAGTGGGATCTCACAGTGACCATTCAGCGTCCAGGTCAGCAGGAATTAAAGGAAACATTTTCTGTGATTGCCGGTGGCGCCGCAATGTCAGGAATGTAGTCAACGAACATGACAGAGCATGGTGTGATTAGACGCGTGATCGAGTGGAGCGCCCAGAATGGATTTCTGGTGTTCCTGGTGACGCTTTTTCTATTGGGGTGGGGTCTCTGGGCCGTTTACCAGACTCCGCTAGATGCCATCCCTGACCTCTCTGATGTGCAGGTGATCGTCTTCAGCGAGTGGACGGGGCGCAGCCCGGATTTGGTTGAGGATCAGATTACCTATCCCATCGTGACTTCGATGCTAGGGGCTCCACGGATCAAATCAGTCCGTGGACAGTCTTTCCTGGGACTGTCATTCGTCTACATCATTTTCCAGGACGGAACGGATATCTACTGGGCCCGGAGCCGGGTGGTGGAATATCTACAAGGCGTGACCGGCAAATTGCCCGAAGGCGTCTCTCCCACGCTCGGTCCGGACGCCACGGGCGTCGGATGGGTCTTCCAATACGCACTCGTGGATACCTCCGGTCAGCATGACCTCTCGGATCTCCGAACTTTTCAAGACTGGTACCTGCGCTACTGGCTCCAAAGTGTTCCGGGAGTGGCTGAAGTGGCGTCGATTGGCGGATTTGTGAAGCAATATCAGGTACAGGTCGATCCCAATAAGCTGCTTGGGTATCACATTCCGCTCAAAGCACTCATCGAGGCTATTCGGCGCAGCAACAACGATGTTGGCGGTCGCGTGATTGAAGCGAGTGAGCGGGAATACATGGTGCGAGGACGCGGCTATATCCGGACACTGGACGATCTCAGACAAATTCCCGTTGGGAACGACCGGCACGGTACCCCGATCACCGTCCAAGACGTGGCCCGTGTGACGATCGGCTCCGACATGCGTCGTGGCATCGCCGAACTGGATGGTACTGGGGAGACAGTGGGTGGCATCGTTGTCATGCGATACGGCGAGAATGCGTTGGCGGTGATCGACCGCGTCAAGGAGAAGCTCAAGGAGCTGACACCATCCCTGCCCGCAGGGATCGAGATTGTCCCCGTGTACGACCGCTCCGATCTGATTCTTCGGGCCATTGCGACCCTAAAAGAAAAGTTGATCGAAATCAGTGTCGTCGTAAGTATCATTAGCGTCGTATTTCTGTTCCATCTGCGCTCGGCTCTTGTCGCGATTCTGACATTGCCAGTTGCCATCCTGCTCTCCTTCCTGGCGATGTACTATGTGGGCATCACGTCGAACATTATGTCGTTGGCCGGTATTGCCATCGCCATTGGGGCTATGGTCGATGCGGTCATCGTGATGATCGAGAATGCCCATAAGCGATTGGAACAATGGGAGCGGGCAGGACGACCTAACTCACGCACCGCGGTTATCATCCACGCAGCCCAAGAGGTCGGCAAACCACTCTTCTTCTCATTGCTCATTATTACGCTCTCATTCTTGCCGGTGTTCACGCTTGAAGCTCAGGAAGGACGGCTCTTCAGACCCTTGGCTTTCACCAAAAGTGCCGCCATGCTGTTTGCGGCGTTGGTGTCGATCACTCTTGCGCCCCTCTTAATGGTATGGCTGATCAGGGGAAGGATTGCACCGGAGCAGAAAAATCCCATCAACCGACTGTTGATTTGGCTTTACCGGCCGATGGTTTCTGGCGCATTGCGTGCGCGCTGGCTGGTCGTGATCTTGGCGATCATCACAATGGCAAGTTCTGCTCCTTTGTACGGAAAACTCGGGGCGGAATTCATGCCCCCACTCAACGAAGGGACCATTTTGTACATGCCGACCTCCTTGCCCGGCATTTCTGTCACTCAGGCGAGCACGGTGCTGCAACGGCAGGACCAATTGCTCAAACAATTCCCCGAGGTCGATCGCGTCTTCGGTAAGATCGGTCGGGCCCGGACGCCGACAGATCCCGCTCCGTTGAGCATGGCAGAGACGGTGGTGACGCTCAAGCCAGAGTCTCAGTGGCGGCCTGGTATGACCTGGGACTCGTTGATCGCTGAGATGGACAAGGTCGTCAAGTTCCCGGGCATGCCCAACATCTGGTGGATGCCGATCCAGACGCGGACCGAGATGCTCGCAACCGGAATCCGTAGCAATCTCGGCATCAAGATTCTGGGCCCGGAACTGGCCGAGATCGAGCGAATTGGCCTGAAGATTGAAGCGCTCTTACAGGGCATTGCCGGTACACGCAGTATCTATGCTGAACGTGTTACTGGCGGATATTATCTCGACATTCACGTCAAACGTGAGGAGGCAGCCCGTTATGGGCTCGTGGTCGAGGACATCGAGGACGTCATCGAATCTGCGATTGGTGGAAAAAACATCAGCCAGACAGTCGAAGGGCGTGAGCGCTATCCCGTGAACGTGCGCTATCTACGGGAATTACGGGAGGACCCGGAATCGCTCAGGCGAATACTCGTGGAGACGAGCAAGGGTGCTCAGATTCCCCTCGGTCAGTTGGCTCGGATCACCATGACAACCGGCCCCCCTGCCATTCGCGATGAAAACGGGTCCTTGGCCGGTATCGTGTTTGTCGATGTGGCTGGGCGGGACTTGGGCGGGTACGTAGACGAGGTGCAGAACGTGATAAAGGAGCAGGTGACTTTGCAGCCCGGATATTCTCTCGCATGGGGCGGGCAATTCCAATATCTTGAGCGTGCCAAGGCTCGGTTGAAGGTCGTGGTACCCGTCACGATCCTGTTGATCTTCGTGCTGCTTTATCTGAATTTCAAATCCGTGACGAAGAGTCTGATCGTTCTTCTGTCGGTGCCTTTCGGAATGGTGGGCTCAGTCGTCTTGTTGTACATCCTTCACTATCACCTGAGTGTCGCTGTATGGGTGGGCATCATTGCCCTGGCAGGAGTTGCAGCAGAAACAGGTGTCATCATGATCATCTTTCTCGATGAAGCCTATGAGCGCTGGCAGCGGGAAGGCCGTCTTCGCTCAACGGCCGACCTTCGCGAAGCGATAGTCGAAGGAGCCGTCCAGCGAGTCAGGCCCAAAATGATGACCGCGTCAGCCATCTTTGTCGGTCTTCTGCCGATTATGTGGAGCCACGGGACAGGCGCTGATGTGATGAAACGCATCGCGGCGCCGATGATCGGGGGCATGGTGTCATCTACAGTCCTGACATTGCTCGTCATCCCGGCAATCTATGCGATCTGGCGTCGCAGGTCTCTTCGTGACTTACTACCTGGCAAGTAGTGATCTTAAGCTGCCCTTCCCTGCGAGTGACGCCAGCCGCTGGAAACAGCTTCTGACGCAGCGATTAAGACCCATCGATCCTCTCATCTGTTACCACGCTCCCACCAGGACGGGACAAATTCCCCCCTCTCGCCCTCTGTTTGGGGAGTCCTGTTTGTTATTTCTTGTGGGGTTAGGTTGTCGGGGGTTGGACTTTCTAAATTTCCTAAATTGCGGGTCGTGAAAAAAGAGGGACATTCTACTTTACCGGGTCTGTTAGTGTAGAATGCGTTTCTCTCCGATTTATTCAAGCAAGCATTGACACCCCGGGTACTGAAAGGTAGCTTGCCGGTGATGAGTCAATCCACAATGAATAGGTTTCTGACCGGGATGATCTTTCACCTGATTCGACCCATAATAATGACGGCTATGTTGGTCTCTTCGGTTACCGGATGTGCGGGTACGGGGCTGCAGACTCCACCGGCGACGGCGACAGCGGTGGATCTGGACAGGTACACAGGACTGTGGCATGAGATTGCTCGCTTGCCGATGTGGGCTCAACGGAACTGTGTTAGCTCGACGGCGGAGTATCACTTGCGGGAAGATGGAAAAGTCGGTGTGCGCAATGCCTGCGTCACGAAGGACGGTGGCCAGACGAGTATCGACGGTGAGGCAACGGTTGTCGATCACGAGCAGCATGCGAAGCTGAACGTCATCTTCGACCAGTGGGCGGCGAAGCTCGCAGCCTGGTTCACATCCTCGGAGCAGGGGAACTATTGGATCTTGCGTCTAGATCCGAACTATCAATGGGTCGTCGTCGGGACCCCGGATCGAGAGTATCTCTGGATTCTTTCTCGATCGAAGGTTATGGATGATGATCTGTATAAGGAGCTGGTAGAGTATGTTCGCCAGCAGGGTTTTCCCGTCGACAAACTGATCCGCGCGCCCCTCACTGCCAAGACGCCTGTTGCGACCTATGCCCCTTACGCACAAAGTTAAGCCGATGATTCGTTGTGCCTGGGCTGGGTCCAAACCCCATATGATTCGTTATCACGATCGAGAGTGGGGGCGACCCGTTCATGACGACAGGCGCCTGTTCGAAATGTTGATTCTGGAAGGCGCGCAGGCCGGATTGACGTGGGACACGATTCTGCGAAAGCGGGCAGGCTACCGAAAAGCGTTCGCTCGATTCGATCCAGGGATAGTCGCGCGATTTACAACGGTAAAAAAACGGGAACTCCTAAAAGATCCCGGTGTTATCCGCAATCGGCTGAAAATCGAGGCGGCAGTGACAAATGCCCGGGCCTTTTTGAAAGTACAGAAGGAGTTCGGGTCGTTCAATCGGTACGTCTGGCGGTTTGTCGGTGGTAAGCCAAAGATCCACCGCTGGCGAACGACGTCAAAGGTGCCTGCCACGAGCCCTGAAAGCGATGCGCTTTCGAAAGATCTCAAGAAGCGCGGGTTCCGGTTTGTCGGCAGCACAATCATGTACGCTTTCATGCAGGCCGTCGGGATGGTGAACGATCACACGGTCGGCTGTGCCTTCAGGACCTACTCGGGCCGACGATGAGAGTTGCAATTATCGGCGGCGGTGCGGCCGGCCTGATGGCTGGCGAAACGGCCTGTGACATAGGGGC
>NZ_CDLUDY010000048.1:0-12695 GCF_975968855.1 Petrachloros mirabilis | reverse complement strand
CCCGAGTCCAAGCGTCACGGTGAAGTCGGTAGTAGCCTCTGTATTGGATGCCGGCGCTCCAATCGGCGACTATAGCTACGAGGTGTCGTTGCCTACCGCTGCACCATGGCTCGGCACATACGGTCCACTGCCTATAGCACTGACCGATGCCGCGCAAGCAGCGGTGGCAAAGATCTATACCGTCGAAGGTTCTGCACAGGTCGATACGACGGTTTACGGGACTCAGGCTCCCGCGCCTTCAGCGAAGGACATTACGGTCCCTGCCAATCAAACGCAGGACTTCACTCTGAGCTCACCATAAAACTGAAAGCTAGAACTTCTGACGCCAGGCCGTGCCTGCCGTCAGAAGGGTGGCTATTTAGTCAACCGGTGAGTGTATAGAGTGCATAGGCAGTGAGCCCACCTGTGCCTGTTCCTTCCATTTTGCCTAGGCCGCAGCTATCTAACCTAGATTATGGAACCAGTGTTGTATTCTGTGTACAGGCGAGGGGCCCGAACCTGCGAGCCGATTTGATTCTCTTGCTTTGTCTACTTTTTCTGCGGCTCCAGCATCTTATCCCCCTTCTTGAAGACCCCGTAGATCGCCTGGGACGGGCATGCATCCAAGCAGAGTCGACAGCTTTCAAGGCAGCGTGAGGGATCGAACTTATATGGCGGTGTCGAGAGCCAAGCACTCGTGGGGCAGATCGGAATACAGATCCCATTATGTGTGCAACGGTCAGCATGGCGGACGAGGTGGTCGCGGACGATCATCATAGGTTTCACTCCTTCGAAGAGACCTTGCGAGAAGATCTCGAACATGTTCTTTTTCGGGATGCTGCTCACTTCCACTCCTTGATAAGCGCTTTCAGACGGTCTTTTAGCTCGGGAATCTGCTCCAGGTTATTTTCAATCGCTCCAATAATCTTTTCGAGTCGAGCCGACTTGAGGGCCTCTTTATCTTGATTCACTAAGCGATCATACTCGACATAGGCTTTTTGGTGCTTGGGTTCCAGAAAACGGCGCGCCGCTTCGAGTGTCTCGCCTAATTCATAAGGTTCAGTGACCATCGGCGGGGCAACGGTGAAGGTGCCGTCGGTGAAAATTATAGCGGCAGATCCCTGCTTCCCCTTGAGCGGAATCACGGCTTCGATGGTTCTCCCTCGCAAATCCTCCCAGCTCCCTAATAATCCGGGAAATTGCTTCATGAAGGCCACCTTTTCGAGGTTGGCCTTCCATTTATCTTCCGTGGCCATCAGTTCCTTAACGCGGCTCTGAAGTCAGTGGCGGGAGCGTGGCCGGGGCTGGATGGTCCGGCATGATCAGGCGTGTGACCACTTCGCCCCTGATGACGTGGCGTTCCATAATTTCCGTGACATCCGCCTCCGATTTGACGCTGTACCAGACGCCTTCTGGATAGATAACCACGCTTGGGCCTTCGGCGCAATGGTCCAGGCAGCCGGCCTTATTGGCGCGGACGATGTTCTTCAAATTGAGCCGTTTCGCTTCCTGCTTAAACCGGGCGTGTAGACCCTCTGATCCCAGTCTGGAACAGCTGCCGCGAGGATCATCGGGGCTGCGCTGATTTGTGCAGACGAAAATATGTCGTTTAAACGTCGACACGGGAGTTTCCAGAAAGCTCAGGCCTGCATAGAGGTGGTTTGAAAACGAGTGAGGAGCTGGGTAACGTCCGGCGCAGCAAGGAATGGGGACTGGCCACCTGCACTGCCGAGAATCGTGGCAATTTCTCTAAGGCGAATGGTGGCACGCTGAAATATCTCGGTTTTGGAAAGTTCTGAGCTTTGCCCGGAGGCGAGCTTATCGAATTCGGCGCGAATATCGCGGAAATCACGTTGCAGGTTCTTGTACATCGAGCACTGTTCACAATACCATTTAGGGCTTTGGTCGCTCGAAGGTGAGAGCCGATCGTACGCGCGGCCAAAAAAATCCTTCCCGAGTGACAGCTTCATGAGCGCGGTTCCGGCGGCACCGCAGGCGTTGCATGATCCCGCTGTTCCATCCATAAAGAGCCTCCTCTGCCTCCGTAGACCCGTCCCAGGGCGCCAAATTTTACAACAGCGCCGCGCGGGCTGTCCACCGACCGCAATTGTGTATCTAGAATAAGTCGTTCTCTTTCTCGTTGGCGGTCGATACAATATAAGAAGACATTGAACCTGCAACCAGTTGGATGGAGTGTGGCATGATTGTCGGAATCCCGAAAGAGATTAAAGACCACGAATATCGCGTGAGTGTGACACCGGAAGGTGTTCGAGCTTTACAAAGGGCCCAGCACGAAGTCTTGGTGGAGAAGTCTGCCGGCCTCGGCAGCGGCTATTCGGATGAGGATTATCGGTCGGCGGGTGCCTCGGTATTGTCTTCAAAGGAGGAAGTGTTCCGCCGGGCTGAACTGATCGTCAAGGTTAAGGAGCCGCAGCTGTCGGAATGTCCGCTCTTTCGCCCGAGCCAAGTGTTGTTCACCTATCTGCACCTGGCGTCGTCCCCTGAACTGACAAAATCACTTCTGGAGGCCAAGATTACAGCGGTTGCGTATGAAACGATCGAAGCGAAAGACGGTACGCTTCCGATGTTGAAGCCAATGAGTGAAATTGCAGGTCGGATGTCGGTCCAAGTCGGAGCGCGCTACCTCGAAACAACGCAAGGAGGAAAGGGACTGTTGCTGGCAGGTGTGCCCGGAGTAGAACCGGCGAAGGTGGTTGTCTTGGGGGCCGGTGTGGTCGGAAGCGCTGCGACCAGAATTGCTGTCGGGATGGGGGCGCAGGTCACTGTGATCAATCTGGATATCGAGAGGTTGCGCTACCTTGACGATCACTATCGAGGGCGGATTGTGACCAGGGCTTCGACCGAGGCTGCGATTGAGGAGGCAGTGGCTGGAGCGGATCTGGTTATTGGAGCGGTATTGGTACCGGGTGCCAAGGCGCCGAAGCTGGTATCCCGTGCTTTGGTCAGCCGGATGAAACCCGGGTCCGTGATCGTTGATGTCGCGGTCGATCAAGGGGGCTGTGTCGAAACAACAAAGCCGACCACGCACTCTGATCCGGTTTATGTTGTGGAAAACGTCCTCCATTACGGTGTTGCCAATATGCCCGGGGTTGTTCCCCGTACCTCGACGCAGGCGTTGACCAATGTCACGTTGCCTTATCTGTTGAAGCTTGCCTCTCAGGGGGTGGAGGCTGCTGTGAAGTCGGATGCTGGATTGGCCAAGGGGGTCAATTTGTTTCAAGGGAAAGTCACGTGCCGGGGTGTAGCCGAAGCCCATGGCTTGCGTTTCGACCCTCTGATGTAAGACAATCCCCCCTCGCTTTCCGAAAGTCACTCCAGGTCGGGGCGTAGCGCAGCCCGGTAGCGCACTGCGTTCGGGACGCAGGGGTCGGAGGTTCAAATCCTCTCGCCCCGACCAAATCCAAGCTTGCTCTAGCTTTCCCGGTGACGACGAAAACATTTCATAGGTATCTCCCCGAACAGTTGCTGCATCGAGCCGATGCTTCGCAAATGCTTCCTAACGCGAACACGTGCTCCGATGGCGTGTCCGGTTTTTTTGAAACGCGCGCATGTATTTCCGTCGATTGTGGCGCGTGGCGCAGTTTTAAACCTGTTCAGAAAGTTTATTTTTCGATGAGTGATTGCCACCAACGGTTCATGCTGTTCTCGTGGTGGAACCTACTAGGTGAAATTCTTGCGCAGAGATTTGCAAAACGCGTGACGCGTTTCTTCACATGTGAGAGTATCCCCTCGTTAAGGCGAATGTCGTAGGCGGGACGATGACCGAGACGAAAGAGCCCTCCGCCGTTCGAGCAAGAATTTCCGTGTCGGGTCGTGTTCAAGGGGTCGGGTATCGGGCCTTCACGGTGCGAGTGGCGACTGAGCAGGGTCTCGTCGGTGGCGTCAGAAATTGTGACGACGGTCGGGTGGAGTTGGAAACCGAAGGGTACAAAGACAACATCATTTCATTGGTTGAACGGTTGAAGATCGGTCCTCCTGCCTCACGGGTCACCGCCGTGCAGGTCGAATGGTTGAAGGCGACGGGCCGATTCGCAGATTTTGTTGTGTGGTACTAGGGCTATCGAAATATTGAGGATGGAATGGCGAGAGGAGAGGAAGAATTGTCAGACCTGAGTGAAGCCAGGCGTCACTACTCCGATCACGACGACGAAGCCTTCGAAGCCGGGGATTCTGATGACTCAGCGGCCGATGGCGGCATGTCGCGCGGCAGGTCCGAGGGTCTTGATACCATCAAAAGTTATCTGCGCGAAGTCCGCCGGTCGACGCTGCTGACCTTCAAGCAGGAACAACAACTGGGAAAACGTGTCATGGCGGGTGACGAGCAGGCTCGACAGCAGATGATCGAGTCCAATCTTCGCCTCGTCATCAGCATTGGCAAGCGATATATCCATCGTGGTTTCCCTTTTTCCGACATCGTGGAAGAGGGCAATCTCGGCCTTATCAAAGCCGTCGAGAAATTTAACTACAAAAGGGGATTCAGATTCAGTACCTACGCCTCATGGTGGATCAGGCAGTACATCGAGCGCGCGATCATCAATCAAGGCAAGCTGGTGCGGCTTCCTGTCCACGTCGTCGAACGGTTGAATCGCTACTTGAACAAGGTCGAGGGGCTCGTCCAGGAATTCGGTCGCGAGCCGACCGCTGAGGAAGTGGCCAAGAAAATGAAGACGACCGAAGAAGAGGTGCTCGATCTAAAACAGGTTGTCCGCACGACCTGTTCGCTCGACAGTCCGATCAACGATCGGGCCGACACGTTCTTGCGGGATGTCATCGAAGATCCGATGTGTGTGTCGCCGTCCGATGCAGCTGAAGGCGTCATGCGGCGGGCTGAACTGATGGCCTGGGTGAAAGAGTTGCCTGATAAGGAGCAAACTGTTATTGTATCGCGGTTCGGATTGGACGGTAGCGAAGCAAGGACGCTGGAAGAAATCGGACGCGAGATGGGACTCACTCGCGAACGGGTCCGGCAGATTGAAATGGCCGCGTTGGGCCGTCTTCGCCATACGATCCAGCGAAAAACTTTGACGCAATCGGACTTGCTCTGAACCGATGACGGCTGCTGACTATCGTTCCCTCATCCGCGAAGTTCCCGACTTCCCCAAGCCCGGGATTCTCTTTTACGACATTACTACGCTTCTGAAGGATGCGAAGGCATTTGCCTCCATTGCCGACGGGCTAACGGAATATTACCGGGGAAAAGGTATTTCAAAGGTCGTCGGGATCGAGTCACGGGGGTTCATCTTTGGCGGGGTGTTGGCCCAGCGGCTCAATGCAGGGTTCGTTCCGGTTCGGAAACCCGGTAAACTACCTGCTGATTGTTTTGAGGTCAAATACAGCTTGGAATATGGGTCGAATTCCCTTGCGATCCATCGGGATGCCATCGCGATGAATGAGCGCATCCTGATCGTGGACGACTTGTTGGCCACTGGAGGAACGGCTGCCGCGACGCTCTCTCTCGTTCGGCAATTAGGGGGAGACATCGTCGGTCTCGATTTTCTGGTCGAACTCAAGGGGCTCAATGGCCGGGAGAAGCTTGCAGGCTGTCCCGTTCATTCGACTATCCTCTATCCCTAGTGTCCAGGGTCCTCTTTTCCTACGACCTCTTGTCAAACACCGAGCGCCGTGCTATGAATGCCGGACTTTTTTGAGCCGTTCGGCGTTGATTAGGGAGAAGACGACGCTATGGCAACAAAAACCGCGACGAAAGCAGCTGTAAAGAAGAAAGCTTTGACTAAACCAAAACTGAAACCCAAAGCGACAGCCAAGCCTGCCGGAAAAGTTCAACCGAAGATCAGCCTCCCGGCAGAAAAGACGAACGCTGTGTCGGTATCCCCCCTTGCCGCCAAGCCGAAAGAATCGGCAAAAGAGCGTGAAGCTCGCGAGCGACGCCGCGATGCACTGCAACACATGCTGTTGCGCAAACGGCAGGAAATTTTGAAGGAAATCGAAGGGAGCCTCGGCCAGTCACTGACCGAAGATCAGCAGCGCCGATTGGAGTCCGCACGGGATGTGGGCGACCAGGCATTGATGGATTTGGACCGTGAACTTGGCATTTCGCTGATGGAAATGCGCAATCGGCGCCGGCAGGCTATCGATGAAGCGTTGACGCGGTTGAACGAAGGCACGTACGGGATCTGTGCGGAATGCGGAGTCGAAATCAGCGAGCGCCGATTGGAAGCTGTGCCGTTCGCCAAGCTGTGCGTCGAATGCCAGTCGAAGGAGGAATTGCTCGAGCGAATCGAGAAAGAAGAAGAACGCGACTAGCCGTGCCCCCCTGACAGTGTCCCCGCTATTGTTTCACCATCTGCCGATCCGTTTGTTATCACATTACCGTTTAGCTCGCGGAGAGCGAGGAACATCCGTCATTTTTAGGTCAAGCGTAAGAACATCCCAAAGGATGGTGTAAGGTGAGCAGTCAGGCAACCGGACCTGCCGTCGTGCTTGTCAGTGGGGGATTGGATTCGACGGTGACAGCGGCGATAGCCAGGGAGGAGGGTTTTGACCTGTGCTTTTTGACGATCAACTATGGACAGCGCCATGCCGTAGAGGTGGAACGCGCCCGACAAGTCGCAGCCGCCATGGGCGTCACCCGCCATGTCGTGCTGTCCATAGACCTTCGCGCCATCGGAGGCTCGGCGCTGACGCAAGAGATCGATGTTCCCAAGAACCGCGAACAAGCGGAACGGAGCCACGGGATCCCGATCACCTACGTGCCGGGGCGGAATCTCATTTTTCTTTCATTAGCCGCGGCTCATGCGGAGGTCGTCGGCGCGTCGATGATTTACTTCGGGGCCAACGTTCTCGACTATTCCGGATACCCCGATTGCAGGCTGGAATTCATCCGGGCCTTCGAAGAGGCGGTCAATAAAGGAACGAAAGCCGGCGTGGAGGGAAATCGCCTTCAGGTGCGCGCGCCGTTGCTGGCGATGACCAAAGCAGACATCATCCGGAAAGGCGTGGAGCTTCTGGCGCCGTTGCATCTCACCCACAGTTGTTATGATCCGGTGGGAACGATAGCCTGCGGCCGATGCGACAGCTGCCTCATTCGACGCGAGGGATTTGCGAGAGCGGGAGTTGTAGACCCCATTCAATATGCGATAACCTAGCGCTATGTCACCGGAAGAATTTTTCATGTACCTCACGGTCGGTTTGATCGTGATTGTGCCGATCGGCGCAAGGATCTATCGCCGCATGACGCTTCAGCGGACGCAGAATATGCTGCGCGAACAGTTCGGGCAGGAGGGAACCAAGGAAGGCGAAGGAAAGTGATGGCAAAACGATCTCAAGATAGAGTTCCGGTGGTAATCTTCGCCGTCGTCATGGTGGTTCTTGCCGCTTGCGACTCGTCACAGCCTAAGCCGGCTGTGGGGAGCGGGCCAACCCCTGCCGAATTGCAGGCGGGTGAGGCCAAGTTCAATGCGAATTGCTCGGTGTGTCATGGGAAAGAGGGAGTTGGTACACAGCAAGGCCCACCGCTCGTGCATAAAATCTATGAGCCGAACCACCATGGTGATGCGGCATTTCAGCGGGCCGCGGCGAACGGTGTGAGAGCACACCATTGGGAATTCGGCAACATGCCGAAGATCGATGCCGTCTCGCCCGCTGACGTCGATCAGATTGTCCAGTATGTCCGCTGGCTGCAGAAACAAGCCGGCATCTTCTGATCACGGTATTTCCTCAATTCAATCTGATCCATACTAGGAGGGGAGTCTTCCATAAAGAAGGCTCCCCTTTTGTTAATTGACGGTGATCTTCACAGGGGAGCGGAGTGCCTCGACGAACCGCGTGGTGCCTTATGGACTGAGCAGGATTCCTAATGCACAGCAAGGCCTTGTACGGGATCTGCTACGTGGATTGTCTCCGTCAGCAGTGCCTTTCTAGCGCGAGTCTTCCAACGCAGTATCGTTATCTAGTCAGACAAACTCCATATTGACAGCAAGCCGAATGATGCTCTAAATAGCCCGCGCCATAATAGTTCGGAATACGTAGTTAATGCATGTAATCGCGTCATTATTCGAGTGCAATGATCTGTTTTCAGCATAAATGAGTATACGGACGATCGATCCAATGCATCCGATGGGAAGGGGCACGGCCTTGAGCGTGTGGTCAAGCCGGGTAGCCGCCGCTATTCATCTGCCGGTTAAAGAGGCAGATTTTCCCGCAGAAGATTGGACGCCGGTTTGGCTTGATAATTCGCGTGTTCTGTTCCGAGGTGGGACAAGGACTGATGCGCTTCCGCCGGGAGTGTCTCACCGCCATTATGTCTGGGATGTCGTGCAATCAACTATAGCAAGGGAAGCGCGATTTGATCGAGCCAGTATGATTTGCGTGCAAGGTGATCGCCTGTCCTATCTCGTGCCGGATTCTGAAGGCAAGCAAGGGAAGCGAGTGATGTTTGTGAACGGTCAGCAGATTGAACTGCCTGAGATGTTTTGGTTCAACTCAATGAGTTGCCGCGCGTCAACGATAAAGCCGGCGTGGGCACATGCAAAGGAGGATGGGCGAGTTGTCATCCCTCTAATTGAAGATCATGGCTATATCGATTGCGGAATAAAAGGCAAGGGTGACATCGAGGAGTTTCCCATCCTCTACCATCGATACTCTATAGCGCAGCCTATCCCGTTGAGGCTTTGCAGCCGGTATGTCCCCTCGCGGGTTCGATTCCTTCCCTTCTTAAATGCATACTTGCTTGAGAGCGTCAATGGAGGGACGTCGCCCAATCTGTTGTGGTTGCTCCACACAGACGGAAAAGTTGAGCGGATTGATCTGCCGGAAGGAGGGCCGCGCTTGGAAAGTTCTTGGCCCTGGATCGACGTAACTAAAATTGGGGTGGTTTTGGGAGAAGTCGCCTATCGTGGTGATCAGGTCAGAGAGTCAGGAGTGTCCCTTTGGGCAAACGGATCGCTCACGAAGTTAGTGAGTGGAGTGGTTTCTTCAAGCGTCGCTGTGTCCCCCGATGGCAGCAAGCTGGCATTCATCTTTGATCGACAAGACCGGTCACCTCAAGGCGACAAAAATTGCAAGCTGCAAATGATCGAACTCTGTCAGGGCGATGAGGGTGGGCGGTGATAAGAACAGCATCGAGAGAAGACATCAGCGGACGGGGGTAGAAAACGGTTTCAGGAACCATTGTTTGAACTACTCGTCAGCGTATAGCGATGGACATGGATGTACTCGCACAGCTGCATCAACAGAATCAGCAAGTGTTGATCAGTATGCGAGATGTGCGGCAGCCGAAAACATAGAACTAGGCGTACTTAAGGAACAGATTTGAACAAGGCGCGATGGTGCCATCGCTACCGTATGTCGAAGACAGGGTTGGTGGTGGCATTGAATGGCATCAAGGGACCATGGCCTTCAGCGAGAATTTACGGAGCAGGCAGCTCAATATGCAGTTGGGGAGACTCAGAAAGGATCGCGGAATGAGGGCCCGAAAGCGCCGCATCTCATTACTCCACCGACTACGATGGATGGCAAAAACAAATCACATTTTCAACTTCGAACTGACCAATGCACTTTCAGCTGTTGCCCGTGCGAAAGAGAATCTCGTCAATGCCCTCTTCCAGCTGAACGCCTCGCGTATCCATTTTGCCCGCTCGACCGGTTCATTAGAGTCGCTGAACTAGCCTGATGCGAGTGTTTCGACCAGCGCTTGAATCGTCAGCGGACTGCACCCTTCGGCTCGATTATTGACCAAGACATAGGTGGACTTGCTTTCGCCGGTCGCCTGTTTCACAAGGTTGACGGTGTCTTGCCGCATCTGCGGTTGGGGTTGCACGATGTGGTCGTAGGGTTTGTATCGCTCGACCGCCTTTTCGTATTGGAGGCCGAGCGGCGTCAAGAGACGGATGACGACGTGCGGTGCGGTAAAGGTTTGTTCAAGAGAATGATGTTGTTCTGAAAGGGGAGGCATGGCAGTCCAATGGTTGTACACATGAGCCACGTTATGGGCTTTGAGAATGTCCCGATATGGTTCCCCGAGAAGTGAGGGGTTGCGAACTTCTGTTGCGTATTGCGGGCCAGGTGGGAGTTGTCCGAGGAAATGGTCGAGTTGTTTGAGAAATGTCGTTGGGTCGATTCCCCATCGTTGAAATTCGAAAATGAACGGGCCGAGTTTGTCTTGTAGTCCTTCTTGCGCGGGCGCGAGCACAAGATCGCGAAACATGCCGGTGTCCAGGAATCGAGGATTCGGCTTGCCGGCATTGATACCGTAGCGGGGGAGGTTCGCATAGGTTGGAATGGTAATGGCTTCCCAAACTTTTTGGCAGAAACGGAAATCATCCGGGACCTGTTCGGCGTAGTGGGCCAGTTGTTTGGCGCCCGCCGGCCGGTAGAAGGAATGGTCGATGCCGACGGTGCGGAACAGCGGGGCGCTATTGACTGAATAGGTGGCGTACTCCGCGAGGGTGTCTTGGCTGAAGCGGCTCTTGGGATAGGTTTTCTGGTAGACTAACCCCTGCCAGCCTTCGTAGGCCCATGAGCTTGTTCCGAACCTAAGGCTCGTATAGTTGTCCGACAGCATGCCTCATTTTACAGAATTAGTGTTTAAGAACAATAGGATAGCTTGACATGCGTTCAACGTTCACGCAGACTCTCGACCATGTCTGACCAGCCGGAGCACGCGCTGCTCGCCGCACTTGCAGAACGGGCGGGGATCGCCGCGGAATATTTCGATATTTACGGTACTCGCCACGTCACATCTGATGACACCAAGCGGGCTATTCTCACGGCCATGGGCTTTCGGGTTGATTCGCCAGCGGCATTGACTGCTGCGATTCAGGATTGGGATGAGGCGCCGTGGAGAAGGCCGTGCGATCCTGTTCGCATCGTGTATCACGAGGAAGCCTGGCCACCGATTTCGTGCTATCTCGTATCGAAAGATGGAAATGAGCAATCGGTGGCCGTCCGTATGCAGGTAAGGAATGAAGCGGGGGATCTCGTACATGAAGAGCAATATGGTCCGGGGTTAACCGCAGCCGAGGCAAGGATCCTCGGTGAGCATCGCCATGTGCGCCTCGAACTGCCGCTCTCCAAGCCGCTAGCACTCGGATATTACGATGTAGCCTTGCGCGCGGATGGTTTGGTGGGTGGTTCGGTTGGCCACATGAGGCTCATTGTGGCGCCACGGAGGTGTTACGTTCCGCCGGTGGTGGATGCCGGGCAGCGTCTGTGGGGGGTAGCGCTCCAACTCTATTCGCTTCCGTCTGATCGCAATTGGGGTTGCGGTGATTTTTCTGATCTCAACCGTTTGGTCGAATGGATGGGGAAAGCACTGGGGGCGGGGTTGGTCGGCCTCAATCCGGTCCACGCGATTCGTAATACCGCGCCCCATCACACCAGCCCTTACGCTCCCCTGAATCGATTGGCCTTGAATGAACTGTACATCGATGTGGAACGGCTCCCTGAATTTTTCACGTCGGGTGATGCGCAAGCACTGCATCGTTCTCCGGCATTTCAATCCAAGCTGGAGGCTCTTCGGAAGGGGCAGCGCGTCGATTACAATGCGACCGCTTCGGCGAAGCGCACGATGTTGGAATTCTGCTATCGGCAATTTCTCAAAGACGAATATACCGGGAACGAATCTGATCCGCAGCCGCAGACGGCTCGTGCGAAATTGTTCGAACGTTTTGTGCAGACGGAAGGCGAGCCATTGGAGTTGTACGCCATCTTTCAGACGTTGGAGGAGGAACGTCGGTTGATCCAGTCGAAGTTTGCTATGTGGCATGAATGGCCCGAACAGTTTCGCTCTCCTGGACCTGCCGTGCGGGCATACGGGAAGCGGCATCGGAAACGGGTTCGTTTCTTTCAGTATGTCCAATGGATTGCGAGTGAACAGCTGGCCGGAGTACGCCGCATGGCAGAGCAGGCTGGGATGCCAGTCGGGCTGTACAATGATCTTGCTCTGGGGGCTGAACGCAACGGAGCGGAGGTGTGGATGTATCAATCCGTGCTGGCTCTCGATGCCGATTGTGGTGCGCCTCCCGATGACTTTTCAGTCGAAGGGCAGAATTGGGGGCTGCCGCCAGTCAATCCGATCGCGTTGCGTGCCAACCGATTTGAATTGCTGATTCAGTTGTTGAGGAAGAACCTGCGCTTCGGGGGGGCGATCAGGCTGGATCACGTGATGGCGTTCTGCCGACTCTTCTGGATTCCAAAGGGTCGACCTGCGTCCGAAGGCGCCTATGTCCTTTATCCGTTTGAGGATTTGCTGGCGATCATCGCGTTGGAGAGTGTGCGCGCCAAAACGTTGGTGATCGGCGAAGATCTTGGCACTGTGCCGGATTGGGTGAGGGAACATCTCTCGAAGGCGTGCGTATTGTCGTATCGCGTTTTTTACTTCGAGCGCCATCAAGATGGAACATGGAAGGCTCCAGGTGAATATCCCGAACAGGCGCTGGCTGTTGTGACAACACATGACTTACCGACATTAACGGGATACTGGTCCGGAGAGGACATTCGGACACGGATTGGCCTCGGATTTTTCCCGGAGGAGGAATCGCGTCGCCGGCTTCTTGATGACCGCGAACGTGACAAGGGACGGATGCTGGCTGCCCTCAAGCGGGAAGGGTTGCTGCCGGGCGGGATAGAGGAAGATCCTGCCAAGGTGCCGGTGATGACTCAGGCGCTCTGCCGGGCCATCCATACCTTTCTCGCCCGCACTCCCTCCTGGGTCGTCTTGGCCAACCTGGAAGATG
>NZ_CDLUDY010000047.1:0-12394 GCF_975968855.1 Petrachloros mirabilis | reverse complement strand
GATATCGCATCATCCCTTCCACACAGCAGAGATAGGCCATGACGACTGAAACAGATCGACCCATGCCTGCACGGCAACAAACAAGCGTACGTCCTTCCGGGACGCGGGTTTCGAGCCATTTGACGGATTGCAACAACGTCGCAGGATTCGCCTCCGAAAATTCTTTCATCGGAATTCGATGGTATTCCACCCACTTCGGAGGATCCACACTAAATTCTTCGGCCACAAGCAGGAGCGCCCCGACTGTTCCTGGAGGCTCCCGTGCATCGTTGATGTTACCCACCAGCAATTTGTCCGTGATGAGATGCATTGCGGCTGTAGTATATAGACATCTTCAGAGGCGTCAAGCTACGCTGTTCCCAAGTCCGTGCGATGTTGCAGTCTCCTTTCACCGGTCGCTATACTGAAAGGCAGACGGATCGAAGCAAGGAATTCTCGCCGTATGACATCCATGACTCCCGAAGAAGTCGAACAGCGCCTCTCGACGGTAAAATGCGCCATCTGCAAAGAGTCCAATTTTGGAATAGATCGGCGCTTCATGCAGCCGGATGGGGAATGGCGGGGCGTCTGCAAGAAGTGTTTCTATAGCTTCCCGGTCTATACGGATATGGAATTCTACCTCCGCACCCAGCCGGACGTGCCTTACCGGTTGAAAGAAATTTCCTGCACGGCCTGCAAGCACAAAGGAGTCAGTCTGGATTTCCGTGCCACCATGTCGGTCCGTGAACCCATCTACTTCGTCACCTGCAGCAACTGCAAGCGTACATTTCCTGAGAAATCGTCGCTAGAAGCCTTCGAATAACTCCCCTTCAATCATCGGCGTAGTGTATACTGGGAACATGTCCGACAAACCGAAAAAGAAGGATTCTCCGAAGACCAAAGAAGAATCGAAGTCCCGCAAAGAAATCCCGCTGATTTCTGTGCCGAATGATCGTGAGATGATCGCGGAAGAGATGGCGGAGCTGTTCGATGAAGATACAGTGTCACATCAGCACGGTAGTTCCGAACCGGAAGCAGATTAGCCCACCATCCGATCAACCTCAGCTTCGCAAATATCCGGTCTATCTTAATTAATCCGCGCCGATAGCCCTGCTCTGCTTAACGCTCCGGCTCGACTATCTTGAAGGAGGGCGGGTCCTGTCGCCGACCAGCCCGTCCGTCCTCGCACCCCGCCCAGAGTCAGCCTCGAAAACTTGCCTCGCTTCCAGCCAGGAAAGCTTGAAGAAGCTATTCTAAATTGCCAGGCGGTCAGTTGTGTTGGCCATGTTTTGCCTCTCGAGATTTAGAAGGTCAGAATTTTCTGTGTCACCCGTTGGAAAATATCAGCACGAAACAGAACTTTCTCTTCCACTAGAACTGGGATGCTCAATGGACGTCTAATTTCATTCCACATGCTCTATTGGGTGGAACGGATGCGCACGCTCATCTTCTTCCGAGCGGTGACAGATTTACCAGCGGCCTGTCCCCGCCACTCCTCTTTTCGTTAGGGCGGCGGAGATGATTCCAGCCTTGCGTGCAGGGGCGAGTGATGATCACTACAAGCTCGCTCGTCTCTTGTGTCAAGGGGAGGCCTGGTTGATCCTCGATTGCGCGCGTCGAACGAGCACCTCCCTTTATTTAACAATCTGATTCGTCTGGCGTGCCGCGTTCCGCGAGCAAGAGGACGACCAGGCCGCCCCTCCACTCTTTGCGAGAGGCGAATGCTCAACATCCAACGCATGATGACGTAACTGAACGCGCGCACCGTTCGTCACCTGGTCTTCGCTATACCGAACGAATGACCTGCACTGATGCATCTTTTGCGATTCGCCCCAACGCCGAAACTTTTCCCCCACGCTCCTTGTGAACAATCCTCTCAATCTGCACGATCGCGCCGCGATGCCAGCTATCGAAAGTGTCGTTCTGAGGAGAAGCGAGACGATCTTGCCTGCCGACTTCCTGCCTACCCAGCTCATTGCATAACCAAGCTCGTTTCTCTCCTTTGAGTTCCCGAAGTTCGCTTACAACTCGAAACACATCAGGCCGTCGATCGACAATCGTCTTCCCATCCTTTCGCAACAGCAGATAGGAAAACTTCAACGCGTCCTTAATGAAACCGACTTCCTTGTCGATTTCTTTTATGATCGCCGGCGGTTCCCAGGCCCGTTCTTCATGACACCAATCGTCGGGATTCACCAAGGCCGGGCAACTCTTCTCATGGAGACAGGGGCTGTAGATGGTGCAGCGTTTGTCTTGCAGTAACCGATCCCTGACTTGATGCAAAGCGCGCGACGTTTCCCGCAAAGCCGGCTCCAGAATCATCAAGGTCCCCTGAGAGGCGAGTCGGTCCAACAAGTCCGCAAGGAGGTCTGATCGTGCCGCAATCGGGTCTTTGTGGTCTGCATAGATCTCGTTGAGGCAGTTGGCCACGATGATGAGATCGTAGGGCGCCCTTCTCACAATCTTTCCAAGCCACCCCCCCTTCTCGATATCTTCTTCGTGGGTCTCCAAGCTCACACCAGTGACGCCCGTTGTAAGACCGTATGAATCCCACAGGTGTCTTGCCTGACGCAGGGCTGTAGCGGAAGCATCCACGGCCACAACGGAAACTGCCGACCGAGAACCCTGATAACACCGCCAGTCAAGGACGGCTAAGGCCCCAGTACCCGGGCCGCACCCTATGTCCAGCACGGAGAAGCGCTCGCCTGCTTCAGGCTCAGGCATCTCCTCTAACAACACTTGAATCTTCGAGAGATTGACCGGAAAGAAATACTGAAGATAGGCGGCAGCGAGTGCTGGATCTTTCAAATAGGAGGCGCCCAGTGATGTTCGCTCTTTCGTAAAAAGTCTCGAGAGGTCGGCAACCGCTTGGGCGACTTTATCACGCGCGAGTACTGATCTCGATAGCAGTCGCTCAATCGTGTCGAGCAGCAACGGCGAGACGCATGCGGGGTTGAGGGGCAGCATGAGCACAGTGTATGCTCAGCATACGTAGGAGGACAACTATGACTGATGAAATCCTCAAAGCTTACAAAGATGTCGAGCTCGCCGTCGAACGTTATACAAAGCTGCTGCAGGAACATGCCCTGATGTTACAGAACATGGAACCGCCGGGATCCGAGAAGGTGGTGCGCATGACGCAGGGGTCAAAGGCCATGCGGGACAGTGCAATGATCTATCTCTCTTATGCGAAGTACGTAGCCTATGGCATGCCGGAGAGCGAGGAAATGATCGAGGACGAAATCCAGGGATAGCGGCTGAATGCCCTGTAAAAGACCAAGGGCCCGCCCGGTGGAACCGGGCGGGCCCTTGCAGTTTTGGAATATGTTATCGCCTAGATGCTGCGCATGAAATGCGCGACTTCCTCCGGATCAACGGTTCCACCCATGACCGACGACGTCGCCACGTTGGTAGATTTCTTTCCCGTCAATCCCGATTCGACTTCATCCACGATCAATTCAACCGGCATCGATTGACCGCCGTACACGCGCGGACCTCCGATGATCTTCGCCTTGGAGTAGCCGTAAATGGCCGTGGCGACTTCCTTGGCCAGCCAACCAACATAATTGAACTCCGGCACTACGATCAGCTTCGCCTTGCTGCACAGTGCGCGCAATTCCTTGGTCGGGAAGGGGCGGAGCGAGCGGATCTTGATCAGGCCGACGTTCAGGCCCTTTTCCTTGCAGAGACGCACCGCTTCACGTGACTGCGCCGCCGCACTTCCAGATGCGACGATGATGGCATCGGCACCTTCCACGTTTTCCGCGGAGAGCAGCCCTCCCAGGTACTTATCAATATACTTGCGCGAACGCCACACGGCGGCCCACACCTCCTGCTGCCATACCGCGTGAATATTGTAGGCCATGAAGTTCGACTTCTGAACCGGGGCATCGCGCGACAAACGGGCCGGGGGATTCTCCGCATCGAGCACAGGTACGGCTCCACGCCAGGCCTCACGAGGCGGGAGCTTGATACCACGATCATGCATATGCACATAGCCGCGGGCGTGCGTCACGAAAAATCCGTCGCAGCAGACGCCAACCGGCAACGTCACGTCGTTCATTTCACTGATGATGAAACCCGCCATCGTAAAGTCGTACATATCCTGCTGATTTTCCGCGTGGAGCACGATCATGCCGCAATTGAGCAGGTACGACACTTCGATATTGTCCGGCTGGATAGCCAGGGGCGCATTGACAACTCGACAGGTGAACATCGCGACGACAGGCAGCCGATGCCCGGGCCAGGACGCGATGCCTTCAAGCCCGCGCAACGTTCCGGGGCCGGCGGTTGCCGTATAGCACCGCACCCCGGCACGCGACCCGCCCGCAATAGCCGCCATCACGCCGACTTCTTCTTCGCCACGATAGTATTCCTTCAAGTAACCTTCACCGTAGAGCACTCCGACCAACTGCATGGTTTCACTCTGCGGAGTAATCGGATAGGCGATGGCCAGGTCGACATTGGAGCGGCGAATCGCTTCTTTGGCTGCCTCGCTACCCGTGATGAATTCTTTCGTCCGCGGCGCTTTGAGAAACATATATTCCGGAGTGACAACCTTTTGCTTCTTCGCTGCCTCGTGCGGATCTTTCTTTGCACCACTCGGCGGAGCCGCCACGCTGGTGATGGGATCGCCCTGCGGATTCGTTTTGACTTCGGTTTCGCTCATAGTTGCACCTCTTGGCTAAATCGAGCGTTTCCGCCCGGCCTTATCCCTCGCGCTTCATTTGCTCGGCACTGTGACCGAACATCGCCGCGCTGCCCGCCCCGCCCGGGGTCGGAGCGAACGCCGTAGGATTCGTATGGGTCTTGCCTCCATGCACTTTCGACTGGGTACCGGTGAAACGGACATTTTCGCCGTTCTCCGGCAACTTGATGCCCATTTGTTCACGGACCTTCTTAAAAATTTGCGCGACCCGCTTCAGTTTAGCGGTATCAGAATCCCTAATGGTCAGCATGGCGTCTTCGTGACCCTGTTCGGCACAAATCGCCATGGTGCAGCAATTCGTTCCCGCTCGGATCATCTTCAATGTGAGATTCGCATAGTGGCAATGCACCCCAATGAAGATGCAGGCTTCGATCTTGTTGCCCCAGATAGTCAAATTCGGGTGGTTGGGATTGATGACTTCTTCGGGATCGATCTTCGGATATTTTGGCCGGTAGTCCGGCATCGGGATAATCATGACTTCCGGAATCTGCGCGGCAATTTCCAATGTTGCCTTTGCCTTTTCCATAGCGTGATCGTTCCAAGCCCAAAGAATCAGGGGGCCTGGAAAGATGGTCGCGTTCGGGCTCGTCAACATCTTCCTCGCCATCTCCTCGATGACAACTTCTTCGTTGGGCTCGAGTAACCCATAGTAAAGAGCTTGGCCGGGGTCGGGCAGCGAAACACCTAACTGAGCCGCCGACGGCGGATGGAAACCTGCAGGACCGGGAACGATTATTTTTTCTCTCGTATCTTGTGTGGTTGCCACGCCCTTTCCCCTTTCCTCACATTACCCGACGACCGGACTCGCCAAGACCGCCGTAGTACTCTTTTCGCCATACGTCACATTCTCAGTCAAAGCCGCCTTCGGCAATTGATCGATCATGATCATTTTGATCGCATTGTTCTTCGCCATGTTGTCGCAAACCCAGACGCATTGCGCGCAACCCTTGCAGCGATCGACCGCCACATAAGCTGAGCCATACTTGAAGCCCTTATCCTTCCCCATCTCCTCGCTATAAAGGATGGTATTGGCTTCCGGGCAGTACTGCGTGCACAGTTTGCAGCTCTTTGCAGCACAGATTTCAACGTTGATATCGGCTACGAGGTACATGTTCCTCCTTTTATGCGGTTGCCGCTTCCACCGGCGCTTCCGCACGCTTGACCTCGGGGGCGGCCCACCCATGGTCAACTGCATAGTTCCAACCTGCCCGCATGACCGCCATGTTCTTCTCGATCAGTTCCTGTTTCTTTTTGAATTTCCTCTCTACGACGCTGTCCAACGCCGCCGTTCCGCCCGACACAACGAACCCTTTTCCAAGGAACCGGTCTTTCACAGCCTGCTCCAACCCCTCCATGGTTGTCAGACCCGTGATGGCCCCAATACAGCCCATCAATGCCATGTTCGTCGCAAGGTCCATCCCCGCGACTTCCAGCGAGATCTTCGTCGCCGGGAAGTAATAGAGCTTCGCACGGCGCTCTTCGAGTTCTCGCGCCTGGTCCTTATGGAGAGTCATCGGCCCGTCGTTGTTGATCAAAGCAATCCCGTCTTCTTTCAACCCGAAATAGAACGGCATCGTGTAGGACTTACCGTGGGTAATCACCTGAGGATGAAAGATGATAATGATGTGTGGAAACGTGATTTCACCGATTTCATAAATCGGCTCATCCGACACCCGCACGTAGCTTTCGACAGGCGCCATTCGCTTTTCCGAGCCATAGAACGGCACGATGGTGCTTTCGCCGCCGGAGTTAATGACGGCCGTACTGAGAATGTGTGAGCCGGTGACAACACCCTGGCCGCCGACACCTGCCATTCTAATGTTGAAACGTTTAGCCATGATTCAGCCTCCCTTTCGGCGAGCTTAAGCTTTGCCGGGAATTGTCGCGGCAGGAGCAGATGGCTTCGGGAGATACTCCTTGTAGCCATACCGCTCGGTCAAATATTGTTTGGCCTCCTCGCTGATGTACTCGGAGAACTGATACCGATCGTTCTCCACGGTTTTGGCATCTTCCATGACCTTGTCGGTCGGAATCGCGTATTCAATGTTGCAGGATGTATAGGCCTGAATATAGGCGGAGCCCACTTCGCGCGCGATTAAGACAGCTTTCTTGATAACACTCTCGACGCGGCGTGGATTGTTCGGAACTACCGATGCCACATAGGCACAGCCGGCGACTTTTGCCATTTGCAACATATCCATCTTTTCAAATTTCTTCCCGAGCGGGGCCATCTTCAGCACCGCACCGCGGTTGGTCATGCCACTCTCTTGTCCGCCAGTGTTGCCATAGACTTCATTGTCCAACATGATCGTGGTGAAACGTTCCTTTCGGAACCAGGAATGGAGAACCTGCTGAAACCCGATGTCGGCAGTTCCACCATCGCCGGCCATCACGACCACGTCTTTCGGTTTATCTCCGAAGCGGAGACGAAGACCGCGGGAGAGCCCGCTCGCCACGCCGTTCTGGTCGCCGTAGTTTCCGTAAACGAAGGGAATCGCGGCTTGCGAAATGGCCAACCGGCCGCAACCGGCCGTGCCAACCGTGATAGTGTCTTCAGGGTTTGGGAACGAGATCATCGCAAGACGGATGAAAAGGGTCATGGCACAACCGGCACACATCGGATGCTCCTCAAGTACTTCCTTGAAAGAGCCCATCTGAGACACCGATATCTTTTTACCGAAGGGACCATGTTCAACCATGTCCCGATATTCTTTTGGCATGAACTTCTCAAATCCATTCGAAAACTTGACGTAATCAAGACTCATTGGGACACCTCCCTCTCTTGTGGCAACGACAACACGCTACCACCCCGGCCAATACTCTTGTTCGCAACAAACCTGCAGGAATTCAAGGCTGGAAGAACGGTCTTCGTCCGTTCATGACATTAAAAAAACTTTCGGCCATCGTAACAAAGCCTAAAAAAGACTGTCAACGATTAATGTGACAGAACACCGCGGCGACACGATGATGAAAAGTGTATAACGCGGTGAAATTCAACGCAACTTCTCAGAAGGCCCACAGCCACCGAAAGAAGGCCTAGCGTGTGTGGAATCGATAGGCCATTCGCCCTAACCAAATGCACAACAACAATGAATTTGCTCCTGGGATTGATCAGAACGTTCTACCAGCAATGAAGCAAGAGATTGCCCCTCCAGGTAAATCTGTCTACACTAGCTGACATGGCTATTCGTGTGATCATCCCCGGTGAAGACGACGACGCCCGGTACGTCGGAGGAGTTCATAAGCGTCCCCCGATTCCTGATAACACTTTGAAGGCCGAATGCCCAAAATTCATGGCGCACGGCCCGTGCGGGGGTGTGCGAAAAGGAGGATTGTGCGAGGTCTATCCGGAGATGAAATGTCCTTGGATCTCAATGTTCATCGAGTTGGAGAAAATCGGGCAGACGGATTGGATGAAGCAAGTGTGAGTTGGCCGCTCGTGGCGCTTCCCGGATCGCGCGACGCGGCACACAGGAAAGGGTTTTATCCTGCGTCGCATAAGATAAAGGCTCCGGGTCGAACAACCTCTGTTTGGCGGTGCTCGTTCGATGCGTGCAGCAGCAGAGGAGGCGTCCCCGCTAGCTCACTAGTGGGTGGCCGAAGAGGGATGTATGAAGGGGAAACAAAAAACGACGAGACTTGGCTACAACGAGCGGCATGCGAAGAGCGGGATCACCGCTCCCCTGCCGGGCATTGAAACGTTTCCGAATCAGTACAAGGGCTATGAGATCACGATCGAGATCCCTGAGTACACAGCGATCTGCCCCAAAACCGGCTTGCCGGATTTCGGCACGATCACGCTGCATTACATGCCGGACAAGGCCTGCCTCGAACTCAAATCGCTCAAGATGTATATCCATGCATACCGGAATCTCGGCATCTTTTATGAAAATTCCGTGAATAGAATTCTTCGGGATGTCGTGAAGGCTTGCCGACCAGTATGGGCAAAGGTTACGGGGACCTTCACTGCGCGCGGTGGCCTACGCAGCGTGATCGAGTCCCGTTACCCATCACCAGGCCGGTAGCTCGACCGGGTTACACGCCGTCATCTCGATACATGGCAACATACGCGATCGGCGACGTTCAAGGCTGCTTCATCTCCCTCACTCGACTGCTCGACAGAATCGCGTTCAACCGAAACGAGGACAGGCTCTGGCTCGTCGGTGATCTCGTCAACCGCGGTCCACGCTCCCTTACGACCCTTCGCTTTATCAAAGAACTTGGAAATTCAGCCTGCGTCGTCCTCGGCAATCACGATCTCTTTCTCCTCGCAGTGTCCGAAGGTATCGTGCAACTGCGTCCCAAAGATACGATCAAGGATATCCTCGCAGCAAAGGATCGATCCGCTCTTCTCGACTGGCTCAGACGGCAACCCTTACATCACCGCGAAGGCTCCTACCTCATGGTTCATGCAGGCCTCCTGCCTCAATGGACCATCAAGGATGCCGCCGGGTACGCACATGAAGTGGAAATTGCCCTGGCTGGGCCGGACTACAGAATGTTTCTCAGACAGCTCTTTCATGGCCCCGGATCGCATTGGACTCCTTCCCTTGAGGGATGGAGTCGTCTTGTAAGTGTTACCCAGGTCCTCACGAGAATCAGAACCTGTCAACCAACAGGAGAGATGTCGAACTTTTCAGGACCGCCGGAGGAAGCCCCGGCCGGATTCACCCCGTGGTTCCGCGTCCCGAATCGTCGAAGTATTGATGCCACCATTATTACCGGCCATTGGGCAGCACTCGGCCTGCAGCTGGGCTCGAATCACCTTGCAATTGACAGCGGCTGCGTGTGGGGGAGACAGTTGACGGCCGTTCGCTTGGAAGATCGAAAGGTGTTTCAGGTGGACTATTCTGACTGAAGAAAAGAGTCCCCGACCCAGCTAGTGATAGGATTCTGATTCCGACGGGAATTTTCCCTGCTCAACTTCCTCTTTGTATCGTCGAAGAGCCTGAAGCGCGTCGGCCCTCAGATGTGCATAGGGCTTCACGAACTTCGGCACGAAGTCGTCGAACATGCCGAGCAAGTCATAGAGCACCAAGACCTGTCCGTCACAATGCAGCCCGGCGCCGATACCGATAGTCGGAATTGTGAGCTGTTCCGTGACGGTCTTCGCTAATGCCGCCGGAATCGCCTCCAGCACGATCGCAACGGCCCCCGCCTGCTCCAAGGCTTTTGCATGGGACAGAAGGTTTTTCGCCTGGTCTTGGCTTTGCCCCTGCACTTTGTACCCGCCGTAGTGATTGACGGATTGCGGCGTCATGCCAAGATGTCCAATGACAGGGATTCCGACCTGCGTCATCGCCTCGACCCGATCCACCATCGGAGCACCGCCTTCAAGTTTCACTGCATGCGCTCCAACCTGGAGGAACCGTCCCGCGTTCCGGAGCGCCTCTTCTTTGCTGACCTGATAGGACATGAAGGGCATATCGCCGATGACCAACGACTTCTGTGCAGCATCGGCCACCAGTTTGGTGTGATACAGCATATCCTCCATCGTGACTGAGAGTGTATTCGGCTTGCCCTGCACAACCACCCCGAGCGAATCCCCGACGAGGATCGCTTCAATGCCTGCCTGTTCCAGGATACGCGTGAACAAGGCATCGTAGGCGGTTACGACGATGACTTTCTTCTTTTCGCGCTTGTGCCGCTGAAGGTCGGGAATAGTCATTCTCATCCGAGCTGGGCTTTCGTAATAATTTCTCCGAGCCTATGGGTTCCCTTGATTGCCATGATGTGGACGCCGTCACAATGGGAACGTACCGCATTAATCGTGCGAACCGCGATTTCGACGCCCACATCCTCAGACTTGTTGCCGGCAGCACGGAGCTCGTCGATCATTTCTTGCGGAACCGACATCCCAGGAATGTTGGCATTCATAAATTCAGCCATCTTGGCGTTGCGAAGCAAAAGAATCCCCGCCAGAACTTTCACGTTGTACGGACGCACCGCTTTCATAAAGCTCGCAAACTGTCCGGGATTATAAATCGCCTGCGTCTGGAAAAACTGGGCGCCGGCTTTCACTTTCACTTCAAACTTCGCCAGCACAGGCCCCACGAGATCAGCTTCGGGTGTCACCGCAGCCCCGATGGTGAATGTCGTAGAACCGTCAAGCTTGTTCCCCGCCATATCCCGACCACTGTTCAATCCCTGCACCAACTGCATGACTTGTACGGAATCGAGATCGTAGACCGGCTTAGCATCTTTATGGTCACCGACTGTCGGGTAGTCCCCCGTCAAGCAGAGAATGTTCCGAATGCCCAACATGTGTGCGCCCATCAAATCAGACTGCATGGCAATGCGATTGCGGTCACGGCAGGTCAGCTGCATGACCGGATCGTGGCCTAATTCATAGAGCAATCGACAGACCGGCAACGAGCCTGCGCGGACCACCGCTGCGGTATTGTCGGTCACATTGACGCCGTGCACACGCCCCAGCAACTGCTTCGCGTTATCCAAGACCCCGCTGATGTTGGTCCCTTTCGGTGGGTTGTACTCGACGGTAACAGCGAACTGCCCCGCATCAAGCACCTCTTTTAACCGCCTAGGCTCCCGACTCATCTGCGTACGCTCCGTCCTACCGCGACCTATAGCATCCCAGCCATTCTCTTAGCAGACTCTACTGTGTTGTCCAGCAACATTGCGATCGTCATGGGACCGACGCCGCCCGGCACAGGACTGATCCAACCGGCCTTCTGGCTGACCGGTTCAAAATCGACATCCCCGCACAACTTGCCGTCCGGCAACTTATTGGTACCAACATCGATCACGACCGCTCCCTCGCGTACCATATCGGCAGTCACGAACTTCGCTTTCCCGATTGCCACCAGCAGCAGTTCGGCCTCACGACAGACAGCCGGTAAATCTTTCGTCTTAGAATGGCAAATTGTCACGGTCGCATTCCGTTGCAACAACATCAGCGCCAGCGGCTTTCCAACGATATTGCTGCGCCCTAGCACCACAGCCCGCTTTCCCTCAATCGTCACACCGGTCGACTCGATCATCTTGATAACGCCCTTCGGCGTGCAGGCTTCAAACACCGGATGACCTTCTACCAACCGTCCGAAATTGTATGGATGAAACCCGTCGGCATCTTTATTGGGAGACACGGCCTCGAGAACCACGCGACTGTCGATGTGTTTGGGAAGGGGAAGCTGGACCAAAATTCCGTGGATCTTCGGATCAGCATTTTTCTTTTCGATCAGGACCAGAAGCTCGTCCTGGCTGGTACTGGCCGGCAGCTTATGATCGTCGACATGAATACCTGCCAGTTCGCAGGCCTTTTGCTTGTTCTTCACATAGACGTGTGAGGCAGGGTCATCCCCCACCAGGATCGTCGCCAACCCCGGCTTCACACCCGTTTTTGCCAGTACTGCCGCCGATTCGACCGCTAACTTTTCCCGTACTTGTTGCGCTAAGGCCTTTCCGTCAATCAGTCGTGCCGCCACGATTTCCCTCCAAAACTCTAGGTTGAGGTCAAGGCTGAGGCTTAGGGAATCACCGGCTCAGGCCTTCACCGGACCCTAGCCTTAGCCTAAACCTTCACCTACTTTCTACGCGCGGCACCTTAGCAGGGCAATTTTATTCAAGTCAACGACTTGGACCGAGCCCGGGCCAGAGGTCTAGGATCAAATGGCTGCAGCGAGGATTTCTGCCTCATTCCCCCACCTCCAGTCCTACCCCCTCCCTGACATTTCTTGACACCCTCTC
>NZ_CDLUDY010000046.1:0-27183 GCF_975968855.1 Petrachloros mirabilis | reverse complement strand
TGGGACTCTTAGCTTCAGGACGGGAGGAAACATGGCACGTATTGCTGGAGTGGATCTACCAAGAGAAAAACGAGCCGATATTGGGCTCACCTATGTTTTTGGAATCGGACGGGCTGCGGCTCTCGATATCCTGGATAAAGCTGGAATTGACGGCGATATTCGCGTCAAGGACCTGACCGAAGATCAGATCGTTAAGATTCGAGAAATTATTGAGCGTGAACATCAAGTTGAAGGTGATCTGAGAAAGACCGTGTCGATGAACATCAAACGATTGATAGATATCGGGACGTATCGCGGGCTTCGTCATCGGAAAGGATTGCCGGTTCGCGGCCAGCGTTCTAAAACTAATGCGCGCACGAGAAAAGGCAGACGGGCTGGGGTGGGTAGCAAGCCGAAGCCAGCCGCTCGCCCATAAAAGAGTTTTCACCAGTACGGCTGTAGGGAGTCTGTATGAGCGTAAAAAAAGGGAAGAAGAAAGAACGTCGGATTGTTCAGAACGGGATTGCACATGTACAAGCCTCGTTCAATAACACGATTGTCACAATCACTGATATGAGCGGTAATACGGTTGTGTGGGCAAGTGCGGGCAATCAGGGCTTCAAGGGGTCGAGAAAGAGCACACCGTTCGCTGCTCAGCGAGCCGGTGAAGCAGCAGCACGCAAAGCCATGGAAAGTGGCATGCGCCAGGTCGACGTGTATGTGAACGGTCCTGGATCTGGGCGGGAGTCAGCTATTCGTTCCCTGCAAGGAGCCGGTCTCAGGATAAATTTGATTCGCGATGTCACACCGATTCCTCACAACGGCTGCCGCCCGCCGAAACGGCGTCGAGTGTAAAACAGGTATAGGTCCGGCAAAGGGTGGTGAGCTGGGAACGGAGATAAGAATAATGCTCCCGCAATTGATGAGGGGGAGCGGTAATTGGAGGTAAAGAAGTGGCAAAGTATCGAGGTCCTGTCTGTCGGTTGTGCCGGAGAGAAGGAGAAAAGCTGTTCCTAAAAGGTACGCGCTGTATGACTGAGAAATGCGCGATTGAGCGGCGTAGCTATCCGCCCGGGCAACACGGACAGGCTCGCCCAAGAATTTCGGATTACAGCACACAGTTGCGTGAGAAGCAGAAGCTCCGGCGCATCTATGGATTGCAGGAACGCCAATTCCGTGGGATGTTCGAACGGGCGGAACGAAAAACCGGTGTTACCGGCGAAGCGTTGTTGAGGTTGCTGGAGTGCCGCTTGGACAACGTCGCGTACCGGTTAGGCTTCGGCGCTTCACGGAAAGAGGCCAGACAGCTTGTGAACCACGGTCATGTAACGGTGAATGGCCGAAAGACCAACATCCCTGGCGCCCAGGTGCGTGCGGGCGATGTTGTAGCAGTACGGGAACGTAGTCGTGCCATGGCGACGATTCAAACGGCATTGGAGTCAGTTGAGGGGCGTGGGATTCCCGACTGGCTTGAGTTGGACAAGGCAGGGTTTAAGGGGACAGTGAAAGCATTGCCGACTAGGGACCAAATTACACTTCCAGTCAACGAACAAATGGTCGTGGAGTTGTATTCAAGATAACGGCGACTTCATGCAACCTTAGCTCCTCTGCAGAATGCATCGCAGGGAGTGTGACGGTTGCGAGAATGAAGGGGGACGCATGATCAAAGCGATGAAAGATTTTCAAATCCCGATGAGGGTTGAGGTCGAGAAAGAGACGGCGACCGCAACGTTCGGGAGGTTCTCCACGGAAGCATTCGAACGAGGTTTTGGTACGACGATTGGGAACGCCTTGCGGCGTGTGCTGCTCTCGTCGTTGACGGGTGCAGCTGTGACCACGGTAAAGATAGAAGGGGTATTGCACGAGTTTTCTACCATTCCGGGAGTTACCGAAGATGTAACCTCGATCATACTGAATGTGAAGGGTTTGCGATTGGCTTTGCTCACCGATAAACCGAAAACCATCCGGCTAAGGAAAAGGGGTCCGGGAGAAGCTAAAGGGTCTGACATTGTTCACGATGCCGACGTAGAGATCCTTACTCCTAATCTTCACATCGCTACACTGGATAAGGATGCGATGCTTGACATGGAAATGACTGTCAAGCATGGGCGCGGGTATGTGCCAGCTGAACGGAACAAAGAAGAGGGACTCCCAATAGGGGTGATCGCCATTGATTCGATTTTTTCTCCGATCAAACGCGTGAATTTCCAGGTTGAGAATGCGCGTGTCGGGAGGATGACGGACTATGACAAGCTCACGGTCGAGATTTGGACTGACGGGACGATTTCGCCAAGTGATGCATTGTCTACGGCAGCTGGAATCTTGCGTGATCACATTGACATCTTCATCAACCCAGAAGCTCGAGTCGAGGGTCGTGGCGAGCTAGTGGGAGAAGATGCGCAACGGGAGATTAACAAGAATCTGTTCCGAAGCGTCAACGAACTGGAGTTGTCCGTACGCGCGGCAAATTGCCTGAAGAATGCCAATATTAAGACGATTGCCGATTTGGTTCAGAAGACCGAAGCTGAAATGCTGAAGACTAAGAATTTTGGGAAGAAATCGTTGAACGAAATCAAAGAAATTCTTGCCGATATGGGATTGAGCCTGGGGGTCAAAATCGAGGAAACCGCTCAGGCCGGCAGTCCGAAGGTCGAGTAAGGAAGAAGAGGGAGCCGTGCGTCACAGAAAAAAAGGTAGACAACTCGGGCGACAGACCAAGCATAGATGGGCGTTGTTTAGAAGTCTGGTCACATCGCTCCTCGAACATGAACGGATTGAAACCACGGAGGCAAAGGCAAAGGAAATCCGTGGGTTTACGGATCGCATGATAACATTAGGTAAAGAAGGATCATTGCCAGCCCGCCGACAAGCCCTGAGTTTTCTACGAAGCAAAGCAGTCGTATCAAAATTATTTAGCGACGTTGCCGTTAGATTCAGGGATCGTCCAGGCGGGTATACGAGGATGGTCAAGACAAGGCGGCGTACCGGTGATGCCGCCGAAATGGTCGCGATTGAGTTAGTAGCGAAAGCAGAGGCTTCGGCAACCAAGAAAACGTCTTTACCCTCACCTGCAGAGAAGACAGAAAAATCCGATTAGGTCTCGATCGAGACCTAATCGGATATATCTTGAGACGCTGCTCGCGAATCCTCTTTCTGGTAATCTATTAATTTTAGCCAGACCTCCGTTCCCAGATTCCTTCCAGAGAGTTTACTTGCGCGCACCCTCATGCTAGTATCGTGCCAGTCGATTTCTTTGTGGAAAATGAATAGTCTTGCGTGGAGGAGTTGGGTACAACGTGGGCTTCTGACGCTCAGTGCTGTCTTGGCCTGTTTCTTGGTTTATCTGCTCGCTACAAATTCAGCTTCTGTCCCGCCTCCAACCACCGCCGGTCCAGGAACGATTAGTCAGGCTGATGCAGCTATTTCTCATTTTTCTTTTACTCAGACCAAGGGTGACCAGGTGCAGTGGCAGGTTAAAGCTCGTGAGGCCCGCCTTTTTGAACAAGATAAGAAAGCGGTACTGGATGGTGTGGAGGTCACCCTGTATGGTTCGCAAGGGAGGGAAATGACGGTACAAGGAGATGAAGGTACCCTTGATACGGCAACAAAGGACTTCATATTGAAGAATCGGTCTGAACCGCTGATCATTCGCACAGAAAGCGGCTACACAATTTATACGAATTACGTGACTTGGAAAGATGAGACCAGAGAATTCCGTACAGAGGAGCCGGTGCGAATCGTTGGTCATGGGTTAGAAGTAAAAGGGCGAGGATTGTTGGGTCATATGGATACGGAAGAATTTCATGTGCTTGAGGATGTCCATGTGGATTTGGCTCCTGTCTCTTAGTTCTACAGTTATAGCTTCAGCTGTTATCGGTTCAGCGGCGCCCCTCCCGTCGTCGAATGGATCATCTGACCAAGGTCCCAGTACGACAGTCACGTCACAACGAATGACCTTCAAGAACCAGGACAGCGAGGCAGTGTTCGACGGGTCCGTCGTGTTGAGGAGAGGCTCACTCATTGTTTACTCCGATAAGATGGTTGTGTTATTTCGCGAACAGGGATCAGCGGTTCAAGAATCAAACAAGTTGGAACAGGCGGGAGCAGGGGTTCGCAAAGCTAAAGGACCAGATACAGTATCCAACCGGGCTGTGAGTAAGATCGAGGCTATCGGCCGAGTAAAAATCGAAAGGGATGCTGGGAATGCCACATGCCAAAAAGCAGTGTACTACCGAGATGAGGACAAGATTGTGCTTACCGGTGACCCCGTGGCATGGGATAAGGGAACCAGAGTGAGCGGGAAAAAGATCACACTCTTCTTGAACGAGGACCGAACCGTTGTGGAGGGAGGCTCTCATGTTCAGATCCAATCAGAAGGAGGGGGAAAGTGACGGAAGCCGTCCGCGCTCATTTGTTACCAGAGACCGCGGGTAAACTGCATTCTGAGGCGGCTGTATTGCGCGCTGAAGGTCTTGTGAAGAGTTTTCGGTCAAGGAAAGTTGTAAAGGGAGTTTCGGTTGAAGTGCGAGCGGGTGAGGTTGTGGGGTTGTTAGGACCGAATGGGGCGGGGAAAACTACTATCTTCGATATGATGGTGGGCTTGACTCAGCCGGATGAAGGGATAATCCGTCTGGAAGACCAAGACATCACTTCTCTGCCTATGTACAAACGAGCACGAAAGGGAATCGGATATTTGCCTCAGGAATCTTCTGTATTTCGACGTTTGTCGGTCCAAGACAATATTGTAGCAATTCTTGAAATGCTGGATTACTCTCGTGCAGAAAGGGCAGAGCGGGTTGAGGTACTTCTTAAAGAGCTTGATCTTGGGCATATCAGGTTGAGTATGGCCTATGCCCTTTCCGGAGGAGAACGGCGAAGGTTGGAGATTACGAGAGCATTGGCAACAAACCCTTCTTTCATGCTGTTGGACGAACCGTTTGCCGGAATCGATCCTATAGCCGTAGCTGATATCCAGCAGATCATCACCAGACTTAAAGACAAGGGAATTGGCATTCTCATTACCGATCATAACGTGCAGGAAACATTGTCAATCACAGATCGTGCGTACATTATCAACGAAGGTCTCATCTTGGAAGCCGGTTCTCCTGAAGTGATCATTAAAAGCGAAACGGCTCGCGCTGTTTATCTAGGGGACCGGTTCAAGTTATAGAATCGACGATTATGAAATTACGCCTGGATCTTAAGCTTAGTCAAAAGTTGATTATGACGCCGCAGTTGCAGCAGGCGATCAAGTTGCTTCAACTCTCCCGCTTGGAGTTGCAACAAAGCCTAGCTCAGCACTTGCTGGACAATCCTCTGCTGGATGAACTTCCTGCAGAAAGCGAAGAGGGTGAGACAGCGGAGTCGGAAGAGACGGTGGAGAATACTGAGAGCACATCAGTCGCCGAAACAGCTGCGTCAGAAGAAGCGACTCCGGAGGAACGCGGTAGCCCAGATGAGATGTCCGCTTCCGGCTGGGAGGAGTATTTTGGTAGTGACCGTCGGACGGGCGGAGGCGACAATCAGGCATCCTCGTCAGATGATTTCCCTTCCTATGAACAGACCATGGCGAAGGCTGCTTCACTTGAGGACCACCTACTGTGGCAGCTATCGCTGTCAGGATTGTCAGATCGGGAAAAGGCAATTGGCCGGTTATTAATCGGCAATATAGATGATGACGGGTATCTCCGCACACCCCTTTCTGAAATTATAGTTGGGACAGATATAGTTGAACAGGAAGCGGAGTCAGTACTGCGAGATATTCAAACCTTCGATCCAACGGGAGTGGGCGCGCGTGATCTATCGGAGTGTCTCATGTTGCAGCTGGGGCATTTAGGAAAGAGCCCTATGGGAACATTAGGAGCTCGTCCCGGCGCACTCAAGGGATCCGTTGTTGAGGCTGTAATTCAACATCACTTGAAAGATCTTGAGAAAAAGCAATATGCGAAGATTGCGAAAGCGTTGAACGTGACTGTTGAGGAAGTATTTCAAGCCACCAAAGTTATCGAGGCCTTAGAGCCCAAACCTGGTCGTCCATTTTCCAATACACAAAACTATGCGATTGTGCCGGATGTGTTTGTCGTCAAAAGCGAAGGAGAATGGGTGGTACTTTTGAACGATGACGGGTTGCCACGGATGCGCATCAGCCCTTACTATAAGCAAATGATGGATTCAGGTGAAAGTGGAAACCCCGAGACCAAAGCCTACCTGGATGAAAAGCTACGTGCGGCCCAATGGGTGATCCGAAGTATTGAACAGCGGAATAAGACAATTGTGAAGGTCGTCACGAGCATCGTGAAGTTCCAGGAGCAATTTTTCGAGCACGGGATTCAGTATCTGAAACCACTGGTCCTCAAGCAGGTTGCCGAGGATATCGGGATGCACGAGTCTACGATCAGCCGAGTGACTGCGAATAAGTATATGTACTGTCCTCAAGGAATGCTTGAGCTGAAGTTCTTTTTTAATGCAGGGTTGCAGCGTGCGGATCAGCCAACTGATATGTTGTCTTCGGTTACAGTACGCGAAATGATACGAAAAATGGTGGCAGAAGAAGATGCCAATCAGCCGTTGAAGGACGAGGAAATTGCCGCGAAGCTTCGTGACCGGAACGTGCTGATTGCGCGGCGTACCGTTGCCAAATATCGCGCAGAAGAGAATATCCCGCCTGCCACTCAGCGGAAACGATTTTTCTAAAAAGCGCCGACCTCCTTCCTGTCAATCATGAGATAAAGGGGATATGTATGAAGATAACCGGGCGCCATATGGACTTGACTCCTGCACTTAGGCGGCACATCAGGTCTCGCGTTGAGCGACTTGAACGCTATGATGTGACTATCGGAAGAATGGAAATCGTGCTGAGCGTCAATAAGCTTCAACATATGGCGGAAGCAGTCTGCACGATCAATGGCAAACGATTTCAAGCGAAAACGTCGACGCGGGAGATGTATGCCACCATTGATCAGTTGATTAGCCGCCTTGAGGCGCAAGTGAGAAAGTATAAAGAGAAGCGCAGGGCGCATAAAGGGAAAGGGAGGGCTCTGGCTCCTGTGGCCAAGCCGAGCGTGGGGGCTCAGCTTGACGATGTCAAAGTAGTTCGTCCAAAGATTCCCGTGCTGTCTCGCTCTGAGGCTCGAGAGCTCCTTACTGAAGGGCCTGGTGCCATGATGCTCTTTACATGCGTGGAATCAGGGAAATTGCAGGTTCTTCAGCGTTTGGAGAACGGCAATGTTTTATTGATCGACACATGAAGAGGACGGAAATGTCCGGGCTGAAGCTTGTGGTGATTACAGGGCTTTCTGGGGCAGGAAAGTCACATGCGCTCAAGTGCTTCGAGGATGCCGGATATTTTTGTATCGATAATCTTCCGCCTGCTTTGTTGCCCACTTTCGTCGAGCTGTGCCATCAACGAGGAGATGAAATTAAGCGGGTCGCATTGGGTATTGATGTTCGAGAAAGAGTATTTTTTGCAGATCTCACAGGGATACTCAAGCAGCTTAGGGATCAGGGGCATTTTGTGAGCCTAATTTTCCTCGAAGCTCGGGATGCGGTCCTGGTGAGGCGCTTTTCTGAATCGCGTCGGCCGCATCCACTACTTCCGGAACTTCCGATCCTGGAAGGAGTTCGCTTCGAGAAAGATCGACTTGCAGATGTGCGGGCTAGCGCCGACCGCATTATTGATACGTCTAGCCTTAACGTGCATGAGTTGAGGGTACTCATCGGGAGGTATCTAAGCGAAGAGGGAACGAGTACGCGACTGACGATTGCCCTGATCACTTTTGGGTATAAATTTGGAGTGCCTTTTGATGTCGATCTATTATTTGATCTGCGCTTCCTCAAGAACCCGTTCTTTGTGAGTCATCTTAAGTCCTTGACCGGGGAGGACCCTCGTGTTCAGGAGTTTGTCTTTTCCGATCCGGAGGCCGGGGAGTTTTGCAGTCATCTCGAACAGTTGTTGAGATATCTGCTTCCTTTGTTTGAGCGAGAGCGGAGAAGTTACCTGAACATTGGAATAGGTTGTACGGGCGGCCGGCATCGATCGGTGGTAATCGCCAGGCGATTGCAAGAGATGCTTGAGAGGTCTGGATATCGCGTTGTTATGTCTCATCGTGATCTCGCCAAATCATAATTCTTCCCCTGCCTCCATTTATATCCTCATTGCGTAAAGTCGAGTATAGCGTTAGTTCGAACAGGGCCTTTTCTTGACAGGGAAAGGCTACAGTCTATACTTCCTCTGTGAACAGTAAGAATACCCCGCCTTTTCAAGGCTGATCGAGAGTTCTAGCTCAATCGCAATGAGCGAAATAATGTGCCTGGTGAAAAAACATAAAATGATTTGTGTAATCCTAAAAGTCATGTAAAGTCCGAGGCACGTATGCTGAATTCGCTAAAAAGTCTGGTTGACGCGGACATTTTCTCGATGCTGACTCCTAAGCGCCAGTTGGTCGGCTTAGATATCGGCTCGAGTGGGATAAAACTTGTTCAACTGAAAGAGAATCGTGGCAAGTTTATCCTGCAAAAGTTTGGCTACAAGCCGCTGGAACCCGAAGTCATCGTCGATGGGACGGTGATGGATGAGGGACGTGTGGTATCCGCGATCAAAGAATTGTGCAGTGAGATGAAAGTCAAGGACAAGCAGGTGGCCGTTTCCATTTCAGGGCATGCAGTTATCATTAAAAAAATCAGCTTGCCCCCAATGCCCGATAATGAACTTGAGGGACAGGTAAAGTTGGCTGCTGAGCAGTACATCCCTTTTGACATCAATGAAGTGAACATAGACTTCCATGTGCTTCCTCCATCGGAGACGGACGGTCAAGAGGCGGAAGACATGTCGGTTATTCTTGTCGCGGCCAAGAAAGATAAGATTAATGAGCTCACGGAATTGGTCAAAGGTGCCGGGTTGCAGCCATTGGTCATGGACGTGGACGCTTTTGCCATCGAAAACATGCACGGCATTAACTATCCTGACTTGCAAGATGAGACGACGGCGTTGGTGAATGTCGGGGCGAGTGTGATGAACATCAATATTGTAGCGAATGGCACGTCGCTTTTTACACGCGATATTCCCATCGGAGGGAACCGATACACGGAAGCCATTCAACGGGAATTGGGTTTATCATTCGAAGAAGCGGAGGAGGCCAAGAAGGGCGGGAACAACGCTGGAGGGAGGCAGGCTTCTATCCAGGGAATCATTGAGAGCGTCAACGCAGAAGTGGCCTCAGAGGTCGCCAGAACGATCGACTACTTCAAGTCTACGGTTGGTGATGTGGATGTCCAGCAGGTTTTGTTATGCGGAGGCGGTGGACAGATCAGTGGACTGGACCGGCAATTGCGTGATCGCATGCAGATAACGATTGAAATAGCGAACCCATTCGCCGAAATCGACACTTCCGGGAGCGAATTCGACGAAGCTGCATTGGCAGAGCTTGCGCCGATGGCGGCAGTAGGAGTGGGGCTCGCCCTTCGATCGGTAGGTGACCGATGATACGGATAAATCTTCTCTCGATTGGCCCTAAAGGGCGATCGGTAAAGCCCCAATACGATGTCCGCGCACAGCTCTTCTTGGGGATCGGGCTTCTCGTGGTTACTGTGGCTGGCTGTTGGTTTTATTGGGATGCATTGGAAGCTGAAATTGCTGCAAAGCAAGCGGATAAGGCTGAAAAGGAAAAACAAGTCGCACAACTGAAAGAGCAAGTGAAGCAAGTTGCAGACTTTGAAGCGAAGAAGAAGCTGCTTGAGGCAAAGAATCAGGTTATTGATCAACTAGAAAAGTCTCGCGTGGGGCCGGTGAAAGTTCTTGATCATGTAAGCCAGAGTCTCGATCCGCTTAAGCTCTGGCTTGTGAGAGTCGGCGTGAACGGGCAATCGATAGATCTGGAGGGCCGTGCCCTCACCAACGATGATGTCGTCGAGTTCGTGAATAATTTGCGGCGCACTGACTACTTCACGGACATTACCTTGCTGGAAAGTCGCGCGGCTACAGAGAGCAAGGTTAGTCTGTACCAATTTAAGTTGGGTTTCCGCCTCAAAGGATAATGAATAACTATGAATATGCCCGAACTCAATCTTGAAGGTTTGCGGGCTGTCCCGCCGATGCAAAAGGTGGCGTTGCTGGTTCTCGTATTGGGCGGGATCTTGATTGCCTTCTACTACCAGGTTGTAGAACCCAAGAGTGCTGAAATCATGACTCTTGACCAGGAAGTTGCCAAGTTGGACCAGGAAATCGCAACGCTAACCATTAAGATCAAGCATCTGGATGAGTTGATTGCTGCCAACAAGCAGTTAGAAATTGAATTGGCAAAGAAAAAGGAGCGACTGCCGCCTGAGGAAGAGGCTGTGATGCTGCTGAAGCAGGTTTCAGATCTCGGTACGAGGCTCGGTTTGGATATTAAACTCTGGAAGCCGGGTGGAAAAACTGAAGATCCGTCTAAGCTGTTTGTGAGGTTACCAGTGAATGTCGAAGTGTCTGGAGGATACCACACTGCAGCATTATTCTTTGACAGGATCAACAGCTTGCCTAGAATTATCACCGTCTCGAATCTCAAAATAGGCAATCCAAAGACAGATAAGGGACGTGTTGTCACGCAAACTGTCTTTGATCTCATTGCATATGCTGCGACCCAGGAGAAGGTTGCTACAGCAGCGGCAACTACAGGTAACGTTAAAAAATAAACTAAGAGCGGACAATGGCACTAGGCTTATTCTGGAGTCGAATAGTGCGGGGTGTTTGGAGTCACGGGGAGATTTTACCCATGGAGGGCAGGTGGGTTCGTAGCGCGGCCGTTGTTGTCATCAGCATGACTGGAACTCTGTGCGGGGTGGAGTTAGTACTGGGCGCCGACCTTGTTCCGCATGCCGGACAGGTGGCCCCATTGAGACAAGAATCGGTAAAGGTGCCTAATCCCGCAGATCTGACAAGAGATGTTCCGGTCGCACAGTCGCCTGGGTCGCCAACGGAAGGCGATGCAGGGATGACCGGTGTCTTACCTCCGGACGCGCCGCCCATGATAGGTGGATATGACCCGTCTGGGAGACGCGATCCTTTCTTGCCAGTTCTCAGTCAACTCGCTCCCGGTCAGGCTGATCCCACGCTTCCGCCGTTGCAGCGTGTGAGTCTGACCGACATGAATCTAATTGCGGTGGTTTGGGGAGCTTACGGGTACACAGCGATGATGCAAACGCCGGACGGCAACGGCTATACGATTCGAAAGGGAACAAGGATTGGCCCGAATAACGGTGTGGTCAGTGCTGTTACCGAGAAAGGGATCATCGTTCAAGAGCGCTATACAGATGTGTATGGAAGAAAACAGGAACGGGAGTATGTCAAGCTTCTCCATCCGAAAGAGGGCCTAGAATGACACAACATAAGTTGCAGACAACTACGATCACTCGTATCCTTTCTGCCTTGGGAGTGACAAGCTTCCTCATGGTGGCGTCATCGATGGGGGCTTTGGCCGACACGGCCGCCTCGACCAGCGACAGGGGGATCGATCAGATTGGAACGGGAGAAACAGGCGTTCCTTTTGTCGGCAAACAAGCTCGCATGTTGACGGACATAAATATTAAACAAGAGGATCGTGAGGTCACCGTCCTGATTGCGGGAGATGGCAATCTTCGTTTTGAGTCGTCTCAGCCAGATACGAAACGGCTCGTTGTCGATTTTCCCAATGTCACATCTTCGATTAGAACGCCTCTTGGGAGACTATACCATCAGTATTTGAAGCGTGTACGGCTTGGGCACCATGCAGACAAGGTGAGACTCGTGTTTGACCTTAAGGAGGGTGCTGAGTTTGCGATTGAACCACAAGGTACTACTCTTCTAGTCAGAGTCCATGAGCCTTCTGCAGTAGAGGGACATGCTTCGCCAGAAACCAAGACTGTGTCTGCGACGACTCCACGCCAAAGTTCTGGGGCAACTCTTGTACATCGCGCCGTCATGTCAGAAACCCGTTCGAGCAACGATGCTCGGATGAGACAAGAAAAGATCCGTCCTGCATTTCGTGTTCGTCCGGTGCAGATGACAAGTGGACAAGAGAGCAGTGAGAATCAGACCCATAAGGACGATCTGGTTCTTGGTGAGACTCGGTATGTGGGAAGGCGTATCTCGTTGGACTTTCAACAGGCTGACATCAGCAATGTCTTGAGGCTTATTGCTGAAGTCAGCGGGTTCAACATCGTAATTGGCGAGGGTGTCAAAAGCAAAGTCACGATGAAGCTCGTGAGCGTGCCATGGGATCAGGCTTTGGACATGATCCTGAAGATGAATGGCCTTGGAAAGATCAAACAGGGGAATATTCTCTGGATTGATTCGTTGTCAAACATCTCAAGGCAGCAGGACGAAGAGGCTAAAACCAAAGATTCGAAGGTGAAGGCGGAACCATTAGTCGACAGAGTGTTCTACATTCGAAACCTACAAGCGCAAGAACTCCTGACCGCGCTGCGGCAGAACTTGAGTCCCAGAGGGAAGATGCAGGTGAGCCCGGGGTCTAACGCATTGGTTGTGCAGGATGCTGAAAGCAAAATACAAGTACTTAAACAATTGATCGAGGGCTTGGACTTAGCAGTTCCCCAAGTTCAGATTGAAGCTCGGATTGTTCAAGCGGATACAGTCTATGCAAGAGGATTGGGTGTGCAATGGGGCATTAAGAACACTGATTTCGGGGCCAACACATTCTCTGCAGTTGGTAACCTTACAGGGCCATTTGCACCGATAGCGGGAACTGGCGGCACGACGATTCCAAGGGATTTTCTCGTCAATCTCCCTGCTCAAGTAGCTGGACTCCCGGCTGTTCCTGCCGTTGGGTACACCTTTGGGAAACTTGCCGACGGTTTTGCGCTCGATCTGAGGCTTTCCGCAGGAGAGCTGCTCGGCTTGGCGAAGGTCATCGCTGCGCCCAAAATCACCACTCTGGACAAACGAGAAGCCAAGATTTCGCAGGGCGAATCGATTCCGTTCCAGACTACATCGCTGCAGGGGACGCAGACTACCTTCGTGGATGCCAATTTGGAGTTGAATGTAACACCCCAAATCACCTCGCGCGATCCTAAGGAGGTTGGGAAGCAGATCATGATGAAGGTGCGTGCAACGAGAAACGCGGTCGGTGCGAGAAGCAATCCCGCCGGTCCAAGCATTGATCGCCGTGAGGCGAACACGCAGGTCATCGTGAGAGACGGGGAGACCATGGTAATCGGAGGCGTGTTTATCGACACACAGAATAATAACGTGCAGGGTGTTCCCTACCTGTCTCGTATCCCGGTCTTGGGGTGGTTGTTTAAGAACAAATCGGAAAGTGTATCAAAGCAAGAACTCCTGATCTTCCTGACTCCTTCAATCGTGCAGTCTTCATAGATCGCTTGGTCCGAGCCCTTAGTTGTTGTGGGCTCGGACCGCTCTCTCTTTGTGAGTCTCTTTCTCGTCGGCTCCCATTCCTGCGGATAGAAACACTTCATGCTATTCCCTGCTTCGTTAGGGTAAGGAGCACACCGTAAGTGCTCCTACAGACCCGTTTCCGATCTCTAAACATCGTTGCAGATAAGTCGGTCTGCCGTTTGCTGAAAATGCAACTCGTCTGACCGATATCAAATTGAAATGGTTTTATCTATCAGTGCGTTGTGCTAACATTCCTCAACTTCTGGGATACCTCGGGGATAGCTTTTCAATCGCGATTCACCCCTTCCCCCACGTTAGCCTGATGTGGTATCGCCGATAGGTAGGAGCTCCAAACCACCATTTACGAATGATGATTATGGGCGAGCAAGTGATTCGAGTCAGCCTTGGAGAACGCAGTTACAACGTTGTTGTTGAACATGGTCTCGTGGCAACGATAGGTGATCGTGTCCGGAAGTTAACGGAGGCTAGAAAGATCGGAGTGGTAACTGATCGTCATGTGGCTCGTGAATATCTTCCCCGAGCCATTCGCTCTCTCCGGCGAGCAGAATTCGAAGTTGTTTCAATCGTATTGCCTCCCGGCGAAGGGTCTAAATCTTTAGTCACGACCGGGCGAATCCTTGATGCTCTCGCGAAGAACAAGTTCGAGCGGAGCTCTATCCTGCTAGCCCTCGGCGGGGGTGTTATCGGAGATCTCACGGGATTTGCAGCGGCCATCTATCAACGAGGGATTCCATTTGTACAGGTTCCTACAACATTGATTGCTCAGGTCGACTCAAGTGTCGGGGGCAAAACGGGCGTCGACCATCGTCTGGGAAAGAATTTGATCGGCGCCTTTCATCAACCTAAAGGCGTGTTTGTCGATCCCTATACCCTGCGATCCTTGCCTCAACGAGAACGTGAGGCGGGCTTGGCCGAAGTAATTAAGTACGGCATCATTGCCGATGAAGTATTCTTCGAATTTCTTGAGAGATCAATGCCTGCCCTGCTGAGACTTGAGGGTAATCCTGTTACCCGCGCAATCATGCGATCATGCGAGATCAAAGCAGCGATCGTTGCTGAGGACGAACGGGAATCTGACCGCAGGCGAATCCTCAACTACGGGCATACGATCGGTCATGCGCTCGAATCCATGGCCGGGTATCGTGGCTTGATCCATGGAGAAGCGGTCGGGATTGGATTGGTTCAAGAGGCTGATCTTGCGGCGCGCCTTGGTTATTGTGGAGAAGATGTCGTTAAGAGAATAAGTTCGCTTGTTCAGCGAGCCGGATTATCCGGAGATCTTCCGAAGTGCTCATTTGCCTCATTGTGGGCAGCCATGCAGCATGACAAGAAAGTTATCGGTGGCAAAGTCGTGGGGGTATGGCCGACGAAAATTGGCGAGGTTGTGATGCGCCCGCTGGAGAGACGACTTTGTGCTGAGTGGCACCGAGAGCGGTTTTCTCAGGCCAAACCGGCGAAGCTGCCGCGCCTGAGACCGCGTAAAAGCACAGGAAGAATTGCGCTAGAGGACGTGTAGACTAACGATGTCGACCAAACGCACAGCCTCAGTAGCGCAATTAGAGCAGGCCTTACGTGAGAAATCGCGAGAGGTCGATATTCTTCACCGCATCACTGATTCGATCAGCAACACGCTCGATCTCGAGGCTGTCCTTAAGCATATCGTCGATGTGGTTGTGGAAGTGACCAGAGCGGACGCCTGTCTTCTTTACCTTTTGTCCGATGGACATGATGAACTGATTTTGCAAGCCTCTAAGAATCCTCATCCTAAGCTGATTGGCCGGATCACCATCGGGATGGGAGAAGGGATCACAGGTTGGGTGGCGAGGGAACGCACGCGAGTTGTGATTCAGAGTAATGCAAGCGACGATCCTCGATTTAAATTCTTCCACAATCTGCCAGAAGACCGTTACCAGGCCTTCGTATCGGTACCAATTATGGCAAAGAAGGAAGTGGTCGGCGTGATTAATGTTCAGCATAAGCGTCCCAAAAGGTACCGGACCGATGAGCTTGCACTAATATCCACTATTGCGAATCAGGTTGGTGGGGCGATCGAAAATGCCAGATTGTATGAGCAGATGCGTCGGAAAGCATTGCAAGTGGAAACTCTGTCTCAGGTCTCTGAAACGGTCGCCTCCGGTCGCCTGATAGAAGATGTGCTCCAATTGTTAGTGACCATGACGGCGCAAATGATGAATTCGAAGATATGCTCGATCATGCTGTTAGATGAATCCACTGGTGAATTGAGAATCGAAGCGACGCAAAGCCTCAGCGAACAGTACCGGAGAAAGCCAAATTTGAAAGTCGGGCAGAGTATCAGCGGGCGTGCGGTTCAGGAACGGCGACCGATAATTGTGGCTGATGTCGAGAAAGAACCGGAATTCATGTATCCCGAACTTGCTAGAAAAGAGGGGCTATGCTCATTGTTATCAGTCCCGATGCTGGTACGGGAGAAAGCTGTCGGTGTGATCAACAGCTACACTTCCGTTCCTCATTCTTTTTCGGCCGAGGAAGTCAAGCTGCTGCAGGCTATCGCCAATCAAGCAGCGATTGCCATCGAGCACACCACATTGCTGGAAAAATCATTTGAAATGCAGGAGGCTTTGGCGGTCAGAAAACTCCTCGATCGAGCCAAGGGTTATCTAATGCGATCCAAGCGACTGACGGAGGAGGAAGCTTTTAAGCTTATTCAACGCCAGAGTATGGATCTTCGGAAATCAATGAGAGAAATCGCCGAGGCCGTCCTCCTGGCCGGTGAGATCGAAGAGCGAGCCGATCGACAGCGAAATTAGCCTAATTACAGGGTGGGAAAGCGCGTTGAAGTGAGAGTCCCTCGACTCGTCATCAGGGTACGCGCGGATGAGATTTCTTCCGTTCTGCTTCTTGTTCTGCTAGTTGACGCTTGATGTCCTGTAGCTCCTTTCGCAAGGCCTCAATTTCCGATGATTCCCTTGATGCGTCAGGATCGGATGGTTGCGTAGAACCCACTGAGGCTGGGGTGGATACTCGTTCTGGCGGAGGTGTTGACAGAGGTGAAAGGGAGAAGGAGGCCAATCGCTCGTAGTCGATGACGAGTGTCGAGGCCGTGGTTCTCCCGTGACGATCGGACTCTGGGGTCTGGGCTGCCTCCGGAGAAAAGGTCACTACCCGGCCAGCCAAGCTGGTGTTGTTTGGAAGGCCACGCTGCGGATTGGTTGTCGCCACTGCTCCCAGTGGATGTCGAAATTGATGAAGCTTCAGGTAAAGTGATTGCCCGTAGGCATAGATTGATCCGCTTGTAGATAAATGAGTGGCTTGTGCCTCGGCTCCGGAGCCTGATGTGGCTGTGGAGCGCGACTCGGCCGTTTGGATGACTCGAAAGGTAATCTGCTGATCAGACGCGGCATGGGAAAGGCCTTCTGCGAGGAGGGGGGCTAAATACGAAACATCTTTATCAGAGAAAGCTCGAAATTCATCTGGCTTTCCTGCAAGTAGTTCTTGCAGAACGCCTTGCTGGTCACGAACCCTTGTCCCTTCAAGGACTCGTGCAAGTACTTCTGCCTTAATTCGAATGGGATGAGCTGCCCGAAACGATCGGTCTGGAATGCGCTCGAGGTAGACACTACCTCTCTCAGATTCATGGAGTAGGAGGTCCAAGTCGGGACCCGTTGAGCAAGCGGTGAACGCCGAGAAGATGAGGTAGAGCCCCATCATAGGTAGTCTCTTCAGCATGGGGCGAGTGTACCATAGGAGGCCGATCGCATCCATGACGTCTTGGGTGTATCGATGAGGTGAAGTGCGATAGGCGTGTGCCTGTTGCATGACATTTGACAGGTTGAATCCGGCGGTGATACCTTCCCGCACCGTTGGAGATCACGACGCTTCACGCAGACGATCAATGTATACGATGCATGGACGACGACGTCCTCAAGCCCTGGGGGAAGGGTTTGAGGACGTTTTGATTTATGTAACTTCCATCTGCGGAAAGTAGAACTGCGCGATGCGGACATTGCGGATTGCCATGGCTCAAATGAACCCGACGGTGGGAGACATCGCTGGGAACACGCGTGCGATTCGAGCCTGGCTGAAAGAGGCGCAGAAGGCAAAAGCGGATCTGGCCGTGTTCCCTGAGCTGGCAGTCACCGGGTATCCACCGGAAGATCTCCTCCTGAAACCCAAATTCATCGCCGAAAACGTGCGCGCATTGAATGAAATCGCCTGCGATGCCAAAGGCATTGTCGTGATCGTCGGATATGTCGGAACCGGAACCGGAACCGGAACCGGAACCGGAACCGTAACCAAGAAAGCATCACGACCTTCCTATTCTGTGGTGGCGGAGGACCGGCATCAATTGTTCAATGCAGCGGCATTATTGGCCGAGCGCCGAATCGTGGGAAACTATTCGAAATGCCTCCTGCCCAATTATGGAGTGTTCGACGAAGGACGATATTTTCATCCAGGCGAGAGAGTCGTCCTCCTTGATCTTGGCGGCACACTTATCGGGGTGAATATCTGCGAAGATATCTGGTATCCCGACGGTCCGACGAGGGTTCAGGCGGAAGCCGGAGCCGAGGTGATCGTCAACATCAACGCTTCTCCGTTTCATATCGGGAAAAGCCGGGTGCGCGAGGACATGCTGGCAACGCGCGCGCGCGAGAACGGTGTGATCGTGACCTATACCAACACGGTTGGCGGGCAAGACGAACTGGTCTTCGACGGCAATAGTGTCATTCTAGATCAGGGTGGGAATGTCATTGCCCGTGCCAAGGCTTTCGAGGAAGATCTTCTGATCACCGATCTGAATCTAGATGCCGTAGCTCGTGGGCGATTGGTTCGTAGGCGCAAGAAAACACTAGGCGGCAAACTGGCCGCCCGCGTTGATCATGTTACAGCGAAAAGGGTGGGGAAGGGATCGAATCGTCGGCGGCTTGTATCTCCCCTCAGTCCATTACTGGGAGAGATAGAGGAAGTTTATCGCGCTCTGGTCCTAGGCGTAAGGGACTATACCGGCAAGAACGGATTTGAGAACGTCATCATCGGTCTCAGCGGCGGTGTCGATAGCGCTTTGACGGCAGTCGTTGCCGTTGACGCCTTAGGGCCGCGCAATGTGTCGGGAATTTTCATGCCTTCTCCCTACACGTCACGGGAGAGCAGCGAGGATGTTGCGGATCTCGTGAAGCGGCTGGGTATCCGGTGTCGCACCATTCCCATCACGTCCACCTTCGAGTCCTATCTCGGGGCTTTGGCCGAGTCGTTCGAGGGAAGGTCAGCCGATACGACGGAAGAAAATCTCCAGGCCCGTATACGGGGCAATGTACTGATGGCGTTTTCGAATAAATTCGGCCATCTCGTACTCACAACGGGGAATAAGAGCGAGATGAGCGTAGGATATGCGACACTTTACGGCGACATGGCAGGTGGCTTTGCCGTGATTAAAGATGTCCCGAAGACCATGGTGTATGAGCTCTCGCGATTCCGGAATGCCCGAGGGAAATCGCCCATCATACCGAAACGGATACTCGATCGCGCTCCGACGGCGGAACTGCGTCCGGATCAGAAAGATGAAGATAGCCTGCCTCCCTATGCCATCTTGGATCCCATTCTTAAGGCGTATGTCGAGGAAGACCGGTCGCTCGAGGAAATCGTGAGCATGGGATTTGCGGACGCCGTTGTATCGAAAGTTATTGGGATGGTGGACCACAGCGAATACAAGCGCCGACAGGCTCCGATCGGGATCAAAATCACACATCGGGCTTTTGGGAAAGATCGTCGGATGCCGGTAACGAACGGATATCGATCCGATTGAGTATATTGAAGGATTCTCTCTCTACCCGTAGATGGTCAGTCCCGCCTAAATCACCCGGTCCTGCATCGTAGAAAATTTGACAATCTTTAAAGCGCTGTGTTACAAAGCACATCCATTCGGGGATGACAACGACGTCTCTCCGATTGCCAAAAAGTAGAAACGGCACGGACAATGACGTCCTCTGGCCTTGAAGGCCTGAGGACGTTTTTTTTTGCCAATGCGGCGTCGGAAGGGTGAAGGAGCGGATGTCACCGGAGAGCAGAAGGAAGCGCTGCGATGATAATCCGCACTTTGCGCACAAGGGCGTGCGATCGACGATGGCGTCATTACGTGTGATCCGAAAGGGCACAACACTAACCACAATTGACAAAGTGTGGGAGGACGTCACGATGAAGAGCAGAAGGACCTTGAGCGTATTGATGGTCGGTATCGCCATCTCGTTGGCCTGGGGACATAGCGCATTTGCGCAAAGCGCATCTCCTGCCAACGTAGGAAGCCTTCAAGAGCGAGTCGAAGCCTTGGAGAAAAAGACCGAAGCGGCGTCGCTCTGGAAGACGCTTGGACTGAGGCTATCCGGTTTTGTCGATGTTGCCTATACACACAACTTTAATAATCCGAGCACCAACCTAAATCAACTTCACATCTTCGATACGAACGCACGTTCGTTCATGCCTCATTTGGTGCAAATTCTCTTGGAGCGGCCGGCGGAAGCCGGCGGGAGCGCGTTGGATCGGGCAGGGTTTCGGGCCAGACTGAATTTCGGCCTCGATGCGAGGGTGACTCGGGCCAGGACGAACTTTCAACCGGGAGTTGCCAGCGACGAAATGGACTTTCAGGAACTATACGGTGAGTACATTTTCCCGGTTGGAAACGGGCTCAAGATTCAAGCAGGAAAGATGAACACGCTCATCGGCTATGAGGTCATCAACAGCTGGGAGAACCCGAACTTCTCCCGCACCTTCATGTTCGGTTTGGGGCAAGCCTTCACGACGACCGGAATTCGTCTGACCTATACATTTAACCCGATGGTGACTGCCTCGGTCGGTGTGGTCAACGGCTGGGACAACGTCGATGACAATAACAAGGGTAAGACATTCGAATGGCTCGTGGCACTTACGCCGCACGAACGGTTAGGGGTGAACTTCTACGGATCAGTCGGTCCGGAGCAGTCCAATGGCGCGGGAGGTTTTGCAGCGGGAGATGCCAGTGCAACCAGAACAGTGGTCGGATCCATCATCACGTTCAAAGCGACTAGCCAAGATACGATTGTGCTGGAACCGTACTATGCGAACGAGGCCAACGCCAATTTGGTCGCAGGAAAAGCCGGAAAGAATGCCAGATGGAACGGCTTGGGCGCTTACCTAATCCACGATTTCGATGATCAATGGAGCGCGCGAATCCGAGGCGAGATTTTTGAAGATGCCGGTGGCGCTCGAACCTGTACGGGATCGGTGGTGGGCACCAACGTGGGCTTTACTGGGGTACCTGGCGGGTGGAATACCTGCGCGGGCAATCCTGCTGGTGGAGTCGCCCAAACTCTCTGGGAAACGACTTACACCTTGCAATACAAACCGATTCCTTCGCTGATCACGAGGGCAGAGTTTCGGTATGACAAGTCGAACAAGAACGTGTTCCTGAACGGAAACGATCCGTCGAACAATCAAGAAACGCTTTCGTTCCAATTGGTCTACCTGTTCTAGGCAAGGGAGGAAAGGCGGCTATGAAGACAGATCATCGTATTACGATGAAGTTTGTTCTCGCGGCCCTCACCTGCCTTGTGCTATCGGCAGGAGGGACAGCCATATATGCGCAAGATGCCGGTAAGCCGGTACCGGTCGCGCCGACAGTGTCCGCACCAGAGATGGTGGTAACTTCGGCTGCGCCGGCAGTCTCCAAGATCGATACGGGGGATACGACCTGGGTGCTCGTGTCCACGGCGATGGTCTTGGCCATGACCGCACCGGGACTGGCGTTATTTTACGGCGGGATGGTGCGGTCAAAAAATGCCTTGGGGACGATCATGCAGAGTTTCATCATCCTCTGCCTGATAAGTGTCCAGTGGGTGCTATGGGGCTATAGTCTGGCATTCGGCCCAGACAAAGGGCATGTGATCGGCGGGTTGGAATGGATGGGGTTGAACGGCGTTGGACTTGAACCGAACGCCGATTACGCCGGGACCATCCCTCACCAAGCGTTCATGGTATTTCAAATGATGTTTGCCGTGATTACGCCGGCCTTGATCACTGGAGCCTTTGCCGAACGGATGAAGTTCAGCGCCTTTTTGATCTTTACAGTCATTTGGTCGACGGTGATTTATGATCCCTTGGCCCATTGGGTTTGGGCGGTCGACGGATGGCTCAGGAACTTTGGCGCCTTAGACTTCGCCGGAGGTACAGTCGTGCACATCAGCTCCGGTGCATCGGCTTTGGCCTGTGCGCTGGTGCTCAAGACACGATTAGGCTACGGGAAAGAGCATATGGCGCCTCATAACCTTCCGATGACCGTCCTAGGTGCATCGCTTTTGTGGTTCGGGTGGTTCGGGTTCAATGCTGGCAGCGCCGTCTCGTCCGGAGCACTGGCGACTAGTGCCTTCGTTGTGACGAATACGGCAACTGGGGCAGCAGGATTGGCCTGGATGATGGCCGAGTGGATGCATCGAGGAAAACCGACGGTGCTCGGTGCAGCCAGCGGAGCCGTTGCGGGTCTGGTAGCGATTACTCCTGCGGCAGGTTTTGTCGGACCGATTGCGTCAATCTTGATAGGGTTGGGAGCGGGGGTGTTGTGTTATACAGCCGTCATGATGAAGGCGAAGCTCGGTTACGACGATTCGCTGGACGTAGTCGGGATACACGGAGTCGGAGGGACATTTGGTGCGCTAGCTACGGGGATTTTCGCGTCCAAAGCGATCAACGCCGCAGGAGCCGACGGATTGCTGTACGGCAACCCAGGGCAGTTGGTTATTCAAGTTGGCGCAGTAGCGGTGTCCTTTCTCTTTGCCTTTGCGGGTACCTATCTCATTCTGAAAATCGTCGATTCAATAGTCGGATTGCGTGTGTCTGAAGAAGAAGAACGGATGGGCCTGGATCTGAGTCAGCACGAGGAGAGGGCCTATTCCTAACCAAGGATAGGGGGGACCTCTATGCATATCGTACAGCGTATCGGATGGATGCCGAGCCAGCGGTGGCTCGTGGGCCTCGGGTTTCTGGTTGTCGGCTTGTTCGGTCTCCCTCCTGCGTGGGCAGAAGAGGCCACGGCAAAAATCGATACAGGCGATACGGCATGGGTGTTGACCTCGTCAGCCTTCGTGTTGGCGATGACCATGCCCGGATTAGCTCTTTTCTATGGAGGGCTCGTTCGGGCCAAGAACGTGCTCGGCACTATCGTACAGAGCGTGGCCATCTTGGCGTTAGTCAGTCTGATTTGGGTCTTGTTCGGATACAGTCTGGCTTTTGGCCCTGACGTGGGAGGGATCGTCGGGAATCTGGATTGGATTCTGTTGTCGGGTGTGGGGTATACCCCGCATCCAGTCTACGGGTCCACGATTCCTCACCAGGCATTCATGGTGTTTCAACTCATGTTCGCCGCGATCACTCCGGCGCTCATCACCGGGGCATTTGCCGAGCGGATGAAGTTCAGTGCAGTTCTGATGTTTTCAGGGATTTGGGCGGTCTTCGTGTACTGCCCCCTCGCCCATTGGGTATGGGGTGGAGGATGGATGGGGAAGATGGGAGCCTTGGATTTTGCCGGCGGGGCAGTGGTGCATATCAGCTCAGGGGCTGCGGCCTTGGCCTGCGCCTACGCGGTTGGGCCACGGAAAGGCTATGGAACCGATTATATGGCACCGCACAATCTCCCGATGACCGTCCTGGGAGCGGGGTTACTCTGGTTCGGATGGTTTGGATTCAATGGCGGGAGTTCTTTAGGGGCGAACGCCAACGCGATTAGCGCATTTGTTGCCACCCATACGGCGGCGGCGACTGCGACGCTCGTCTGGATAGTGGTGGAATGGCAACATAGGGGCAAACCTACAGCTCTGGGTGCTGCAACTGGAGCAGTCGCAGGCCTGGCGACGGTCACTCCGGCCTCGGGCTATATCGGGGTCGGTGCTGCGATCATCGTTGGATTAGCCGCGGGCATGGCCTGCTACTTCGCCATTGTTGTTAAAGGGAAGTTTGGCTATGATGACGCGCTTGACGTTGTGGGGGTCCATGGTGTCGGAGGAGTAGTGGGTGTCCTCGCCGTGGGGCTCTTCGCATCGAAGGCCATCAATGCTGCCGGAGCCGACGGATTGTTTTATGGCAATCCTGGACAACTGTGGGCGCAGTTCATTATGGCTGCTGCTACCCTGGTCTTTTCGTTCCTCGGCTCGTTTGCCATTTTGAAGATCGTTGATGCCATGGTAGGTCTGCGAGTGCCGGCTGATCAAGAGGTGACAGGGTTGGATTTGACTCAACACAACGAGCGTGCGTACTCATAAGGAGGCGCGAGAATGAAATTGATCGAAGCGATTATCAAGCCGTTTAAATTGGACGAAGTGAAGGATGCATTGTTGGAGATGGGCGTGCAGGGTATGACCGTCACTGAAGTCAAGGGCTTCGGCAGGCAGAAAGGCCATAAGGAGACCTATCGCGGGCAGGAATACACCATCGAGTTCGTGCCCAAGGTCAAACTCGAAGTGGCCGTGACCGATGCGCAGGTACAGCGTGTGATCGAAACCATCACACGGGCGGCCAAGACCGGGAGCATCGGAGACGGGAAAATTTTCGTGCGAGACTTGAGTGCTGCAGTTCGTATCAGAACGGGGGAAACAGGAGAGACAGCGTTGTGAGAAGCGGTTCAAACGAGGGTGCCGCGACGCAGAGTGTTTCGGGGAAAGCGGTCGATGATCTCGGTTTGTTCCTGGCGGAGCAGCGTCGCGTAATTGACCAGCGGGTACTGGGAGGAGCCAGCGGGGCGGAAACGTTGGCGGCTATGACCGATTTGGTCGACGGTCTGATCGTCGCGCGCTACCGCGAAGCGATCAGACATGGCGGTGAGAGGTTGGCCAAAGCCGGTCTGCGGCATTGTTGCATTGTGGCGTTGGGCGGCTATGGTCGGCGAGAACTCGCGCCCTATTCGGACATTGATCTGATGTTTCTCTTTCAGGCCGGATGGGAAGAGTCGGCCAAAGATCTGGTCCGGGCGGTACTCCACCCTCTGTGGGACTGCGGATTTCAAGTCGGACACAGTGTGCGAACCATCGCCGATTGCATTGAATTGGCTGGAACTGATTCGACGGTTAAGACGTCGTTGATGGAGTCCAGGTTTCTGTCCGGCAGTGCGGACCTGTTCGAAAAATTCCACAGCCGGTTTTCCCGCAAGGTGGTCTCCAAGGGAGTTGATCTGTTTCTGGACCACAAGATAGAGGAGCGACGTCGTGAATACGAAAAGTTCGGAGAGACCGTCTATCTGCTCGAGCCGAATGTGAAAAAAAGCAAGGGCGGTCTTCGAGACCTCCATTTGTTGCAGTGGGCAGGAATCGCCCGTTTCCATGCCCCGACCATTAGGGAATTGTCGGATCGAGGCATCCTGTCGCGGGCTGATTCGATGGCCCTGACGGACGCACGGGAGTTTTTGTGGAGAGTCCGGGCGCTCCTTCATGTGCATGCGGGCACTGCGCAGGAGATTCTGTCGTTCGACGAACAGGTATGGCTGGCCGGGCACTTCGGCTTTCAGGATCGGCCCCATCTGCTCGCCGTCGAACAATTCATGCAACAGTACTACCGGCACACGATGGGATTGCACGAACGCTGCATGCGTTTCATCGAAAGGTGCCGCAGCGTGCCGTTGTGGCACCGTGTCACGGCCTTATGGCCGTCGCCCCGCGTCGATCATGACTTCGTGGTACGAGGCGGGATCCTAACTGTGGCAGAGGATCAGCATGCCAAGGTGCTGGAGAGTCCGGCGTCATTGTTACGGTTGTTCGATTTAGCGAGGTCGCAGCGGCTGAGCATTGCACCGCCGTTGCTGGAAGATATACATCGGCATGTTGAGACGGTCCCGGCCGAGGCCTATCGGACGCCGGAAGTCAGTCAAACATTCTTGAAGATCATGGCAGGACCAGGGACTTCATCGACTTTGGGTGCTATGCATCGCGCACACCTTCTCGAAAAACTGGTTCCGGCCATGGGGCGGGTCAGAGGTTTGATGCAGTTCAATCAGTACCACAAGTACACGGTCGACGAGCATAGTCTGCTGGCGGTCGAAAGAGCCGAAGCCGTCAATGACGATACGGGGGTTTTGGGAGAAGTCTATAGGAGTATCAAGCGGAAGGACATTCTCCACCTGGCCGTCCTCATGCACGATTTGGGAAAGGGAGAGGAAGAAGACCACAGCGACCTCGGCAAACGATTGGCAGAGGAAGTAGCCGTTTGTCTAGGATATGACGAGCAGGAAACCCGCACACTCTCCTTTTTGGTCCATCGGCACCTGCTAATGGCCCATACAGCATTCAGGCGTGATCCCAACGATGTGAAGGTGGTACTCCCCTTTGCCAGAGAAGTCGGTACCCCAGAAGTGTTGAAGAAACTGTTGGTTCTGACCGCTGCAGACATCGCGGCTGTAGGGCCCGGTGTCCTTACGAAATGGAAAGAGTCATTGCTGATCGAATTGTACGTGCGAACGATGGCAGAAGTTTCAGGAGAACGAGATGCCAAGGGTGCGTCGGATCGGTTGGCACAAGTAGCTGATGATGTGGGTCGCGAGCCAATTTTGGTCGGGAAAGAGGGAGTTGACCGATCCTGGATTGAAGCCCAGTTGAAGCTGTTTCCGGAACGATACCTCTACGGCACATCTCCGGCCAGAATTGCCGGCCATCTGGAGGCCGTTAGACGATTGCACGTCGGAGAGGTTGTCGTAGATGCCGCTTTCAATCATGAAACCGGCACCTGCGAGTATGCGGTCGTGACACACAATGATCTGACGCCTGGGATTTTTTCAAAAATCGCTGGTGTGATGGCTGGTAGCGGTCTCCAGATTCTCGATGCGCAGATTCTTACCAGGTCCGACGGCGTTGTCGTAGACACGTTCCACGTGACCGATCCCGACTACCATGGAGAACCGCCAGCGGATCGCTGCCGGACGGTCGGCGATCGTATCGCTGCAGTACTCAAAGGGTGGGATCATGTCGACGACGTGTTGCGGCGTGGGGCCAGATTGAACATGACGAAATCTCTACCGAAAGCACCGGAAGCGACGGAGGTGCGGATAGATAACGAGACGTCGGATGCCTTTACGATCATCGACGTTTTTGCCGACGATCGCCAGGGGCTGTTGTACGTGATCACGAGCGCGATATTTCAGTTAGGACTTTCAATCCATGCCGCTCGCATTTCAACGCGATTGGATCAGGTGGCCGACGTGTTTTACGTTACGGATCTGCGTGGCAAGAAACTGGATGACCACCACCTCTTGGAGCGAGTGCGAGCGGGAGTCGAAACCGCCATCGAGAATTTTCTCGAGGCCAAAGCGGCCTAGCGTCGGCTGCATAATCGGTATCAAAGGGGTTTGCCGAAAGGAGGAGGGGAATGAACGTTCGTGAGGTGCTTGAGTTTGCCAAGAAAAACAAGGTCCAGGTCGTGGACTTGAAATTCGTCGATTTGCTCGGAATGTGGCAACACTTCACCGTACCAGCCAGTGAGTTGACGGAAGATCTGTTCAAGGACGGTTCAGGCTTGGACGGGTCATCGATCAGGGGCTGGAAGGCTATCAACAACAGCGACATGTTGCTCGTGCCGGATCCAGCTACGGCCTGCCTTGATCCGTTCACTGCTGTGCCGACGCTGAGCCTCGTCGGGAACGTCGTCGATCCGATCTCCCGGGAGACCTATGAGCGTGACCCGCGGTACATTGCGCAGAAGGCGGAGAAATACCTCCAGAGCACAAAAATCGGAGATATTTCCTACTGGGGGCCGGAAGCCGAGTTTTTCGTCTTCGACCATGCCCGCTATGATCAGACGAGCCATTGCGGATTTTACTATGTCGATTCGGACGAGGG
>NZ_CDLUDY010000045.1:0-3687 GCF_975968855.1 Petrachloros mirabilis | reverse complement strand
TTCTGTGTTTCGATGGGTGTTGTTCGATGGGTCAATGGATCTCGCTTTGGAGTCGAATTTATTGGCATGGCAGAGAGTGACCGCTTGCGGTACAACGCATGTGTGGGGGATCGTCTACGCCAGAAGAAGAATACTCCAAAAAGCTCTAGAAGCCGAACAGGCCCTACTCAGTGCCGCACAGAAACGTATTCACTTCACAAGGCTCACAGTGAGAGATAACGATCTAGACCCTGTCGAAGACTTCACAGTATTCGGTTTGATATGACGAAAGGGAGGGCTTGTTGGGCTCAGCAGCGTGAGTGGATTGCGAACTCTAGAAATAACAAAGATCGATCATGTTCCCACGAGTCTTAGGTTGGTGGCGTACTTCTTATGCATATCGCTCCCGACCATCCATAGACATTGCCTCCAAGAGACCGCGCCGCGAACTTGACCCCTTAGATAACAGAAGAATGCAGACATAAGAGTCGCCCCTGGAGCTTGTCGAAGGGATGAACACGCATCATTTGCTTCCCCTGCCATCCCTCTAAGATCTCAATAGAAGTGCTAGGTGGTGCCGAAGCCGGGATTTGAACCCGGACACCCTTGCGGGCGCTAGACCCTGAATCTAGTGCGTCTGCCAGTTCCGCCACTTCGGCCCGAGGGGACATTTAAAAACATCACCGGCTTCGTTCTCCTCATCATTCAAGGTTTCGCTTTGCCGGCAGAGTTCACACCTTTGCTTTTCGCTCACCTCTACTTGCCGGAGGATGCTTTGAACATTCACGAATGGGAGATCGGATTATCGTGAATTACCCTTCGCCACGTCAAGTTGCTCCTGCGATCTCAACGCCAGCTTTTCGCAGCGAGTTCACTCGACTGCCAGACTCCGGCACCCACAATATCGCGTTGATCGCCAGTCAATACGATCCGTTCACGAACCAGCCCAGCGCACCTCAGTAGGCCGGGAACGGAGATCAATGGTGCATTATCAGCAATGAGGACATCAAAGCGAACGCGACTGAAAAGAGGATCTCCCAGCACACGAGACGCAGTCGTAATGATCAATCTCCGGTTCTGTATGAAGGCTTGGCGATTTGTATCTTCTTCGGCCGCAAGAAGTTCCCGTATTTTTTTGGTTCCTCCCAGTCTGATTATTTCATCTTTCAATTCTTCAAACTCGGGCCGCATATCTTTCGGCACCGCCGCTTCCGGCACTAACTCTTCGATGCGCGCCTTGGCGATGTCGAGCTCCTTCGTTAATTCCGCGATTTGGCTCTGGTAAAGAGCTAGGTACTGGTGGAGCGAATCGACGTTTTTCCCCACAGCCTGCATACTGAGTCGCCGAAGGAGTGGGAGTTTCTCATACTCGGCAATGATGATGTTCGCTTCTTTGGATTTTGTCTGGAGCTCGCTCAACTGCGTAAGCAATCTCCATTCGAGTAATCGTACTTCATCGAGATCCTTTTGTTTCTGACTCTTGTACGCCAGTAGCGGGGTCAGCTCACGAAACCGTTCGTACTTGCGTCGGAGCGCGGCCTTGTCAGCCCGTGATTTCGAATAGAACTGATGCATCTGCGCTTCGAATCCTAATTCATGAATGGGTAAGCCGGAAGCTTGTTGAGCCAACGTCAATTCATACCGGCTAAGCCAGGTCTTGTAGGTGAGCCCTCCGGCTTTCATAGCCCGTGCGATGGTCCCCGCCACTTCATCTGCCGCATAGTGATCGGGACAGACCAGGAGGATCCGCTTGTTTGCACGGATTAGTTCCATGGCCAGCGACGCGACTCGTTGACGTCTCATCGAGATGTCGTCGGACCAGACCGTCGCTAGAATCGCAGCGGCAGCCGCACTAACCTCCTCAGCCCGACTCGAAGAGGAGAGGAGTGGAGCCAGCCGGTCGGCAGGGCCGAGCCGATAGGCATCCGGCTTCAGTAGCATTTCTTTTAGCCGCTCCACCGCAGTGGCTAGATAACCAGCACGGTCCGGAACGATTGTGGCCACCTCAACAAACTGCCCTATGGCATCGGCTGTCTGCATCAAAACCGCGTCACCGTGACAACTCAGGATCAAACCTTCGGCCGGCTCCATTTCGTCCGGTGGCACAACGGATACAGGTGTATCGATCGCTAACGTTCGGTCAGGTGGGAGCGTGAATTCATAGATATAGAGCGTACCAACTGTTTGCACCAACCGCCCGTTTACTGCGGGAATCGGTTGGTCAAGCCCAGATTGGAGACAATGGTCTTGCTCAGCAAGGAGGCGGTCAGCCCAAATTTCTATGAGTTCACGAGCCGTCATTGTATCATCGCAAAGGCCATGGAGTTCGGGCGCCATCATAAGGGCCTGACGCAGCTAGAGTCCAGCCTTCCGAGTCGAAACAACGCTGCGATTCATGAGCAAACTGCTTTAGATCTGGGAAGTTCTGAATTGACTTTTTATCGCCCCCCCAGTATTCTCTTTTCCTTTCCAACAGAAGGAGTTAGGGGTATGAAAGTCATTCTGCAAGAGACGATGGAAGGGGTCGGCCACCTCGGTGACCTCATCGATGTGAAGGATGGATTTGCCAGGAACTTCCTGCTCCCGCGCAAGAAAGCCGTGGTCGCCAACGATCGGAATATCAGGTCCTTTGAACATGCAAAACGCGTGGCTTCGGAACGGGCCAAGAAAGAAAAGCTCGAGATCGAGGCGCACGCGAAGAAGATGTCGACCGTGACGATCACCGTCGAGGCCCAGGTCGGCAAGGATGACAAGATGTTCGGCTCTGTGACCGTCAAAGACGTGGCGGAAGGGCTCATTGCGCAAGGCTATACAGTTGATCGCCGTAAGATCCAGCTGGCCCAGCCGATCAAGGAGCTGGGCACCTTTACCATCCCGGTGAAGCTTCCGCGAGAAGTCACTGCCGCTGTCACTGTGCGTGTTGTCAAGAAACAGGAAGCTGAAGAAGCGTCCGCCTAGAGTAAACGAGGTTCCTGATGTCCATGAAGGATGCCATCGGCTCGCTAGATGCCTTGCAGGCCACAGATCCCGATGTGTATGCGGCAATCGACGCCGAAGAAGAACGGCAACGCAACAAACTGCTTCTGATCGCCTCGGAGAACTTCGCCAGCCCAGCCGTCTTGGCCGCACAGGGCTCTCTGATGACGAATAAGTACGCAGAGGGGTATCCCGGCAAGCGCTACTATGGCGGCTGCCAACATGTCGATACGGTCGAGGACCTTGCCATTCAGCGCTGCAAGCAGATTTTTGGCGCCGAGCACGTGAACGTGCAGCCCCATTCTGGATCACAGGCTAATATGGCGGCCTATCTTTCCGTGTTGAAGCCGGGCGATACGATTCTCGGGATGGACTTGGCGCAGGGCGGACATCTCACACATGGAAGCAAGGTCAATTTTTCCGGCAGCATCTTTCGCGCGTTTTCCTACGGCGTCGATCGCGAAACGGAAACCATCAATTATGACGCCGTACGCAAGCTTGCCGAGGAATGCCGCCCGCGCATGCTTGTAGTGGGCGCCAGCGCTTATGCCAGGACTCTCGATTTTCCCAAATTTCAGGATATTGCCAAATCGGTCGGCGCCTATTTGATGGTCGACATCGCTCACATAGCCGGATTGATTGCTGCGGGGTTACATCCGAGCCCAGTGCCCTACGCGGACTTTGTCACGACGACGACGCACAAGACTCTCAGAGGTCCACGCGGCGGAGTCG
>NZ_CDLUDY010000044.1:0-23699 GCF_975968855.1 Petrachloros mirabilis | reverse complement strand
CAAAGGATATGTTTGCGACAACGTTCGCGGAGTTGCAAGAAAAATTCGGCGAAGTATTTACGAAATTTTTCCCGGGCGGCCGTGCCGAACTCCAGTTGGTGGAAGTGCCAGCGGAGGAAAACGGCGAAGGTAAAGGGCCGCAGGAACCGGGTGTGGAGATTGTGGCGCAGCCTCCTGGCAAGCGATTAAAAAATATCACCATGCTATCAGGGGGCGAAAAAACATTGACCGCAATGGCGCTGCTGTTCGCCAGTTTCTTGATCAGGCCGACGCCTTTCTGCATCCTCGATGAAATTGATGCGCCGCTCGACGAAGAAAATATCGGACGATTCACGGCGGTTTTATGTGATTTGGCTCAAGACGCCCAGTTTATGGTGATCACGCATAACAAGCGAACGATGGGAATTGCTGATTCATTGTTCGGTGTGACGATGGAGGAGCCCGGGATTTCAAAACTGGTGTCGGTGAGGCTCAGTGATTTACAACCGGCCTAGCCGGTCCAAGCAGTCAAACCCTTTGTAGTTCAGGCACTTCCGGCATCCGTTTGCTTGACTTCAAACAGGCCGTCTGTTATATCCCCACAAATTAGGCCCGAGGAGCCGACGGTTGGGTGTGTGGGAACTTCGGGCTCGCTTACAGCACCCCGTCAGTGATTTCTGGTGCCTCCTTTTCGAAAACAGAATGCCTATGAATTTAATTCGAACGATCCTCGATCGCCTCTCTGATAGCTTATTCATCGGTGTTCCGCAAAAGATGAAGCATTCGGTTGAACTTTCCAATCAACCCCCCCTTCGACTGGTCTCGGACAAGTCTGGTGCAATGCCGACCGCTGATTCATTGATGAGGCGGGCGACGAATCAGGTAGGCAGTCAGCTCGACGCCATAGATGACGCCGTTCGGCGCAGTCAAACGTGGTTTCTCGCCCGGCAGCACGCAACCGAAGGTTATTGGGTTGCAGAACTCGAAGCCGATACCACGCTCACATCCGAATACCTCATGCTGCGACGATTCCTCGATCGCGTCGATCCTGAGCGCGAACGGAAAGCGGTGCAGTATCTTCGGGCGACGCAATTGCCTGATGGCGGATGGCCGATCCACTACGGCGGGCCATCCGAAATCAGTGCATCCGTTAAGGCTTACTTTGCATTGAAGCTCAGCGGCATCTCGGCGGAGGAACCTTTCATGCAGCGCGCCTGTGAATGTATCCGCGCAAAGGGCGGAGTCGTTCAGGCTAATGTCTTCACGAAAATCGCTTTGGCGTTGTTCGACCAGTACGACTGGGAAGGCATCCCTCATATGCCTGTTGAGTTGATGCTGCTTCCGAAGTGGTTCTACTTCAATATTTACGCCATTTCGTATTGGTCTCGTGCGGTGCTGATTCCGTTGTTGATCGTGTTTGCCCACAGCCCGGTGTGCCGTATTCCACAGGAACAGGGGATTGACGAACTCTACGTGGTTCCGCGCAAAGACCTGCGCTATTGGAAGTACCCTCCGTTTAATAAAGACCAAAAGTGGTTTACCCCACACAATTTCTTCGTCGCCCTGGATGCCATGCTGAAACTCTACGACCGTATGCCGCTCATGTGGCTGCGGGAGAAGGCTTTGCATCGAGCGTCAACCTGGATGTTGGAGCACATCAAGGGGAGCGGTGGCTTGGGCGCGATTTACCCTGCTATGGCTAATTCGATCATGGCCTTGCAATGTTTGGGTTACCATGTTGATGATCCTTTAGTTCGCAAAGCTTTGCAGGAAATTGAGGACTTGGAAATTTATGACACTGTTGCGATAGAAGATCGGCGTGTCGAAGCATTGCACTTGCAACCGTGCCATTCTCCTATCTGGGACACCGCATTATTGATGAACGCATTGATTGAAGCCGGGCTGCCTCAGGATCATCCTGCCCTGCAGCGAGGAGCTGCCTACTTGATGTCTCGCCAGACGAGAACGATCGGCGATTGGAAAGTCTCGTCTCCTGAAGCCGATCCGGGAGGGTGGTATTTCCAGCATGAAAACGAACTCTATCCGGATGTGGATGATTCAGCCGTGGTGTTGATGGCCCTCTCAAAAGTGAGAATAGGGCAGATGGCGGATCTGCAGCATTCCATCAAGCGGGGAGCCGCGTGGGTCGTCGCGATGCAGAGTTCAGACGGCGGGTGGGGCGCTTACGATAAGGACAACAATCGAATCGTCTTCAACTACATCCCGTTCGCCGATCACCATGCGCTACTGGATCCCAGCACGGCAGATTTGGCCGGCCGTTGTCTTGAGATGCTTGCGGCTTTGGGCTATGACCAGTCGCATCCGGCCGTGGCTCCCGCACTGGCCTTTCTCAAGCATGAGCAAGAACCGGACGGAAGTTGGTATGGTCGATGGGGGGTCAATTACATATACGGCACATGGTCGGTATTGGCTGGGCTTCGGGCTATCGGTGAGGATTTGTCCCAACCATATATCCGACGCGCTGTGGCCTGGCTCGAGTCGAAACAGAATCCGGACGGAGGATGGGGGGAATCCTGCCTTTCCTATGCTGAGCAAGAATCGGCCGGGAAGGGTGACAGCACGCCGTCGCAGACAGCTTGGGCCCTCATGGGTTTGATGTCAGCCGGCATGACGGATTCATTCAGCGTCGCGCGTGGGATCCAATATCTTCTCCGCCATCAGATGAAGGACGGGTCGTGGGAAGAAATCATGCATACGGGCACCGGGTTCCCGCGCGTCTTTTATCTCCGGTATCACTGGTACTGCCAGTATTTCCCTCTGTGGGCACTTGCGATGTATCGGAATCTGAGGACGCGCAATACCATGCGCGCCGACGAAGTGCGGGATCAGATTCTGGCTTCAGGGTGCTATCGGGCTGATCGTTGACCTCTCAGCCGACGTCATTCGTTGGCGGGTTCCAGCATCATGTCGACTTCTCGAATACCCCCGTCGTGTTCTTTGTCGCAACGCGGTGGGAACTGGCTGCTTTGCGACGCGCATTGCCGGTAGACGGGGAAGAAACCGTCGGTGGCATACGATGTTTGGTCGGTCAAACAGCCGGTCGATCGTATTGGTTAGTCCAGTCAGGAGTCGGACCTCGGTGCGCACGTTCCGCTGCACGTGCCGTTTTGGAACGAAACTCGGTAGCTCTGGCGATTTCCTCCGGGTTTGCCGGTGCGTTGGTGCCGGCACAGGTGGGGGACCTTATTATCGGTACCGGAACGAGATCGATTTCCTTCGAAGGGACATGGAAAGAAGGAATCCAAGCCGGAATCTTCGATCAAGATCGCGTCGAGTGGATGCACTCGTTAGCAGATCAGCTTGGGATGGCAACTAAAGTCGGTGTGGTCGTATCGGCTGCCAGAGTGGTCTGTCGATCAGCTGACAAACAAGCCATTCGCCGTATAACCGGGGCAGTCGCGCTTGACATGGAGAGTGCGGCGTTGGCACAGGTCGCAGAAGAGCGAGAAATCCCTTTTCTGGTTCTTCGTACAGTCTCGGACTTGGTGGAAGAGGAGCTTCCGCTTGACTTCAATGCGTTTCTGGGGCCAAGTGCATGGAGGAAAGGTCTATACGAGTTGATGACCCATCCTGCGAGTCTTTTCGGTTTGAATCGACTGAGAAAGCAAAGCCGCCGGGCAGCCAGCCAGCTGACAGCGTTCTGTTCCGCATACGGCGAGCGGGGATTCGCTTTGAGGGATAATCATCATTGTGGGTAATTGGTCGGAAGGGACAACATGATTGAGCGACTGGGGGGCTGGGGAGTAGGTGTGATTCTGGAGATGGGTCGGATGCTGCTGTTCGTCTTGTCGTCATTCGCGTGGTTGGCCAGGCCGCCGCTGCGATTTGTTCAGATTGTCAAGCAACTGCATTTTATCGGGTATAAGTCGACCTTCGTCGTCGTACTAACGGCTGCATTTACTGGGATGGTGCTCGCGCTGCAGGGCTATTACACATTGCGGAAGTTCGGGTCCGAAGGTTTGCTCGGCTCCGCAGTGGCCTTAAGTATGATCAGAGAGCTTGGGCCTGTATTGGCGGCATTAATGGTGACAGCTCGGGCAGGGTCGGCGATGACGGCGGAGATTGGCATTATGCGGATCACGGAACAGATCGATGCATTGGATACCATGGCGATCAATCCGCTCCAATATCTCATCGCACCGAAGCTGGTGGCCGGCCTCATCGGTGTGCCGTTGTTGGTCGCGATCTTCGATGTCGTTGGGATTTACGGAGGCTACCTGGTGGGCGTGGATCTCTTGGGCGGTAACGGGGGCGCCTATTGGAATTCCATCGAGTCGGCAGTGGAATGGAAGGATGTGTACGGTGGCATTCTCAAATCGATCAGCTTTGGGCTGATCGTGAGTTGGATCTGTTGTTACAAGGGATTTTTTACGAAGCAAAGTGCCGAGGGTTTAGGGACTGCCACAACGGAAGCTGTGGTCCTTGCGTCCGTTTTGATTCTGGTGTGGGATTACTTTTTGACATCGGTGCTCCTGTAGAAGCGGGCGATTAAAATTTGTGGGGCCTGGGGCCTGCTTAGGATCGCCGCGTGGACGACTGCGGATGCGTGGCTCTTTCGGCCTCACGGAAATTGAATGATCAAGCTAGTCGGTGTTGAAAAAACCTTAGGAGGGCAGCGCGTGTTACAGGGCGTTGACCTGACGGTCCCGGTCGGTAAGCTCACGACTATTATTGGAAAGAGTGGTGAGGGTAAGAGCGTTCTTCTTAAGCATATGATCGGGCTGATGCAACCGGATCGCGGCGAAGTATGGGTTGATCACGTGGAAATTTCACGCCTCCGAGGAGCTCAATTGAACGAAGTGCGAAAGCGATTTGCCATGCTGTTTCAAGGAGCCGCTCTCTTTGATTCGCTCACGGTTTTTGAGAATGTGGCATTCCCTTTGCGCGAAAAGTTACGAATGAAGGGGCCGGACGTGGCAAGGCGGGTCGAAGAAAAACTCGATCAAGTCGGTTTAACGGGGATGGGACATAAGTATCCGGCTGAATTGAGTGGAGGGATGAAGAAACGAGCTGGGTTGGCCCGAGCGCTCGTTATGGAACCGGAGATCATCTTGTTCGACGAACCTACAACCGGGCTTGATCCGTTAATGGCCAAGTCGATCCATGATTTGATTCTGGCTATGCAGCAACGGTTCCAGTTCACGGGGATCATGGTCAGTCATGAAATTCCCGAGATATTCGGCATTTCGGATTTTGTGGCGATGTTGCGCAAAGGGAAAATTGCGGCCATGGCCCCGCCCGCGGAATTCATCAAAACCACGGATTCGGAGATCCAGGAGTTTATTTCCGTCAGCGGGCCGGTGGTATTGCCGGGGGCTTCAGCAGGCAAATAAAAGGAGTGAAGGGATGGGAAATGCCAAAATGGAGTTTGTCGTCGGCGTGTTCGTACTCGTCGGGATCCTCTGTCTCAGCTATCTCTCGATCAAGCTAGGGAAATTGGAACTCATCGGCGGGAACGTTTACGAGGTGATCGCCCAATTCAATTCGGCGTCTGGCCTCAAGCCTGGGTCGGCGGTAGAAATAGCCGGGGTGGAAGTGGGAAGGGTGCGCGCGATTACGCTCGACGAAGATCGTGCAGCGGTGACACTGGCCGTGAACGACAACGTGAACCTCTACACTGATACGATCGCCTCGATCAAGACACGTGGCATTATCGGCGAAAAATTTCTGTCCTTGTCGCCGGGCGGGGGTGGCGATCCGTTGAAGCCCGGTGATACGATTCGCGACACGGAATCCGGCTTAGATTTGGAAGAGTTGGTGAGTCAATACGTACATGGTAAAGTGAACTGATTGTTCAGATGATTGCTTGTTAATGGAAACCAGAAAGGGAGTACGGAGAAACAGATGATCAACCGTTCCGTCACTAACAATAAGATTGCCGGGGGCAGGATATTTTGGAGACTCGTGGCGCTGGCCGTCGTCTTTGGGGCGTTTAATCTGCAAAGCGCGTGGGCTGGTGGAGCGACCGACGCCATGAAAAGCACTATCGATGAAGTGCTGAGAATCCTCAATGACAAAGAGCTAAAGCAGCCTGCGAAGGCAACCGAACGGCGGGAATTGTTGGAAAAAGTAGTTGGGGATCGATTCGATTATCAAGAAATGTCCCGGAGGTCATTAGGTGCTCCCTGGGCTAAACTCTCCGATAAGGAAAAGGAAGAGTTCGTTTCTTTGTTCCAAACGTTGTTGGTGAATTCTTACGCGGACAAGGTTGAAGCCTATTCCGGTGAAGGAGTGGAATATATCAATGAACGGACCGAAAAGGACTATGCCGAGGTCCGCACGAAAGTCTTGACGGGCAAGACTGAAATTCCCTTGGACTACCGTATGTTGAACAAAGCTTCAGTCTGGCGCGTCTACGATGTCGTCGTCGATGGAGTTAGTTTGGTCAATAATTACCGTGGTCAGTTTACGAAAATACTTCGAGCCGGAACCTACGCAGAACTGATCGATCAACTCCGGAAGAAATCTGAAAAGATCAAGACCCAGTAACTCTGCCTGAGACTTGCCTTCATGATGGTGGCCCTGCGCGGCATCTGCGTTTTTCTTTCGTGCCTGTTCATAGGGGGCGGAGGCTGGTGGGCTGAGTTTGCCTGCGCTGACACCCAGATATTTCCCATCCCCTCTGCCTCAACTTCGAAGAACGATGGCAGTGACGTGGGTTTGATCGTCCCCATCTTGGTCAGCGATCCGGATGGAGAGTTGAAATACTTGTTGGCGCCGATGATCATCAAAAACTCGATCGTCGGGACTCGAGGTACCTTCAATCTATTTCGTTACGATACCGGTGGCCGGCAGATGCAATTCATCGGATCGTTTACTGAGAAAATCGAGCGCAAATTGGTGTTCGATTACACGGATCCCGCATTCAGCAACGGACGATACTTTCTGAACTTCGGCGGATCCTTTTTCAAGAACGCCACTTCACGGTTTTTCGGACTGGGACAGACGACCGTGGAAGCGGATGAAACGAATTATACCGCGCGGGAAGCTCGGGCGAATTGGCGGTTCGGAGTCTATGCGAACGAAGTGACGCAGATTGCGATCAGCCAGCGTTTCCGGCAAGTGCGGCTTCAAAAGGGTGCGACGGACCTTCCCTTCACCGGTGATCGGTTTCCAACAGTGGATGGAGTACAGGGGGAGTCGATTATCGTTGGGCATAGGGCCTCGTTTTTCTATGACACGCGAAACAATCTGGTGACACCAACCGATGGGATGGTTGTCTCTGCCTATGCGGAGCTCAATCAGAATGTCAGGAACGGGGATCATCCGGTCTATTCACGATACGATTTAGAAGTGAAGAAGCTTTTCCCGAGCGAATCAAAACGCGCGATTTTGGTGGTCCGTGCTAATCTGCAAGCCACTCTGGGATCGCAGGTGCCGTTCTTCGAGCAGAGTTCTTTGGGGGGGCAGAATAATCTTCGAGGCTATGGAGTCGATCGTTATATCGACAAGCATCTTATAGCAGCCAGCATCGAAGAACGCATCTTCATTGGGAGGACAAAGATTGCCGGGGTATCAGCCGATTTCGAGTTTGCTCCATTCTTGGACACCGGACAGGTATTCAACAGCTATAAAGACGTCAGCTTTAAAGATTATCGTATGACTCCCGGTATAGGATTTCGGGGGATTGTTCGACCAAATGTCGTTGGCCGGATCGACTATGGGTTCAGTAAAGAGGGTGGCGCGATCTTTGCGGGCCTTAATTTCCCCTACTGACACGCTTCGAGAGCGGCAACGCAGGGGCGCGTCTGTTCTTTGGGCGGTGTGGGCCTGCGCCTTCTTCTTAATGGTATTTCATGCTGAACCCGTGAACGCGGATGGTTTCGGCCCCTACCCAGTACGAAACTTTCATCCCCTTCATCAACTTGTCCTCAACATGCCGGGAGATCGTGCTGCTGTTTTGCGCAAAGGGACGCTGGATGTGCGTCTGGAAGTTGCGAATACCGCCTCGATCTATAATGAACAAACCGCGTCTGCCGCTGCCACGGCGAAATTCGAGACATTGCGCACTGGGCTGTTCCTTCGTTATGGGGCGACCGATACGATCGAAGTTGCAGTGGAAATTCCAGGGCTCTATCGCTATCGAGGTTTCATGGAAGGGGCAATCAAAACCGTCGAACGGGCAACGACGGGTCTGGCTCCAGCCAGAGCGGGGTTGGAAAACACGGGTTATCACTACGCCCTTTCGCGGGGCGGGCGGCAGGTCGTAAGTGGTTCAGAAGGGGCACTGGGACTCGGTGATACCACGGTTATGACAAAGTACCAGCTCCTCTCAGAAACCTCGACGCTTCCTGCTTTTTCCCTTCGTGCCGCCATCAAGCTTCCAACGGGGAATGAGGGAGAGTTTTTCGGGAGCGGAAGCCCTGATTTTGGAATCGGTCTCGCCGCGGAAAAGTCGCTGCTGAGTCGGTTCATTCTCTATGGCAATCTCAACGGCGTTTTCCCAACAGGCCGTATTGCAGGTATGACACTCCAGCCCACAATTTCAGGACTGGCCGCGGTCGAGTATCTTTGGTCGGGTAATCTTTCAATGACGCTGCAATTTGACTATTACTCCCCTCCCTTTCACGGGATCGGCTTGCGGGCGCTCGATAAGGGAGTTACCGAAGTCGTCGCAGGGTTCAACTACCGTGTTGCTCCCCGCTGGCTATGGCAAGTCTACGGGGTTGAAAACGTCGACTTCATAACCGGGAGCGCTGCCGATTTTACCCTGGCCACTCTCGTCACCTACCGGTTTCGGTCATGACTTTGACCGAAAGGGAGGCGGATTACGCTAACCGCTTGACATCATGGAACCTCTATGTGAGACTGACGGCTACTTATGCTAGCCACATTGCTGCTGCCCTAACCCTTTCTCAGTTCTTGTCGCCGTTATCTCATTGCCCATAAAGGAGTGACGACTATGTCGATCCTGAAGACCATCAAGAGCCCTGCTGATCTCAAGCGACTCTCTCCCGCGAAATTTCCTGCGCTGTGCCAGGAGATCCGTGAGCAGATCATCGGCGTCGTATCCAATGTCGGGGGGCATTTGGCATCAAATCTCGGCGTCGTTGAATTGACCGTCGCACTTCAATATTTGCTCGATACTCCGGATGACAAGATCGTATGGGATACCAGCAACCAGGCCTATACGCACAAGTTGCTGACGGGCCGTCGTGAGCAGTTCCATACGCTCAGGCAGTATGGCGGGTTGAGCGGTTTCACCAAGAGGGAAGAAAGCATTTACGATACCTTCAACGCAGGCCATGCTGGAACCGGCGTGTCCGCGGCGTACGGAATGGTGGAGGCCCGTGAACAGCTTGGGCAGAAGCATAAGGTTGTCTGTGTGGTCGGCGACGGAGCCATGACGGCGGGTATGACGCTGGAAGGGTTGCAGCATGCCGGAGGACTTGGGAAAGATTTTCTGGTGATCTTAAACGACAACCAAATGTCGATTTCCAAGAACGTGGGGGCGATTTCTTCCTACCTGAATCGAACCTTTACCGGCGAGTTCTATACCAAAATGCGGGAAGAAACCGGCCAGTTGCTACGCAAGATCCCGCACATCGGACTCGATGTCGAAAAGCTGGCTCGGCGGGCGGAAGAGCTGGCGAAGGGGGCGATCCTCCCTGGTCTTTTGTTCGAGGAACTCGGTTTCCGCTATGCAGGACCAATCGACGGGCACAACTTTGAGCACCTCCTGCCCACATTGGAAAATGTGCTGAAGATGAAAGGGCCGGTGCTGCTGCATGTGATCACGAAGAAAGGATTGGGCTACGAACCGGCCATGAAGAATCCCGTCTGGTTCCACGCCTGTCCGCCGTTCGTCCGGGAGACGGGCACGCCGGCAAAAAAAGCTGCCCGCCCATCTTATACGCAAATCGCCATTGAATCCTTGGCAAAACTGGCCCGAGGGGACAAACGGATTGTTGCTATCACTGCGGCCATGTGTGAGGGCACTGGCTTGAATATCTTCGAAAAAGAATTTCCTGATCGAATCTACGACGTCGGAATTGCAGAACAGCATGCAGTTACATTTGCCGCGGGCTTGGCAGCGCAAGGGATGAGACCGGTGGTGGCCATGTATGCCACGTTCTTGCAGCGGGCCTACGATCAAGTCGTGCACGACGTCGCCACACAGAATCTGCCGGTTACATTCTGTATTGACCGCGGCGGCTTGGTGGCCGAAGACGGAACAACACACCACGGGGCTTTCGACTACGCGTATCTGCGGCATATGCCGAACATGGTTGTGATGGCACCAAAGGATGAAAATGAATTGCAGCACATGTTGAAAACCGGTCTTTCTCACGATGGGCCGGCTTCTGTGCGGTATCCGCGCGGAGTGAGCCTGGGGGTCGAGATGGACGCGAGTCCGGAAGTTCTTCCCATCGGGAAGGGCGAATTGCTGCGGGAAGGAACGGACATCGCCATCGTGGCGATCGGCGTTCCCGTGTGGCAAGCGGTCAAAGCGGCGGAGCGACTCAGCGAAGACGGCTTGTCGACAGCGGTGATCAATGCTCGTTTTGCCAAACCGTTAGACGAAGAACTGATTGTCGGCCTTGCCAAGAAGGTTCGGTATGTCGTAACCGTCGAAGAAGGCTGTAAGATAGGCGGCTTCGGGTCTGCCGTCCTCGAAGCTCTATCGGAGGCGGGAGTCACTGGAGTCCGGACTAAGATTCTCGGACTGCCGGATTGGTATATTGAGCAAGGGCCTCAGGACCTGCTGAGAGAAAAGTACGGTTTGACGGCCGAGGGCATCTATCAGAGTGTGAAGGAATTGGTCGGCAAGAGTCCGGCGAGCTTGCGAGAAAAGGATCTGCTTACAGTCGGGCTCGATCATCTGCCACACGGTGACGAACAGGGAAGTTAGTAGTGAACGCAAGGGCTTAGGAGTAAGGGTCTAAGGGTGTAGTTGCATGCATATCGCTCGACGAAAGACGCGGCAGATTCAGGTCGGGAATGTGAAGATCGGCGGGGATGCGCCGGTTTCTGTTCAATCCATGTGCTCGACCGACACGCGTGACGTTCAGGCCACGGTGGAACAGATTCACCGACTGGAAGAAGTAGGGTGCGAGCTCATACGTGTTGCTGTGCCTGATGAAGAAGCCGCTGCTGCACTTCCGAAGATCAAAGCCTCAATGACGGTGCCTTTAATCGCCGACATTCATTTCGACCACCGGTTGGCATTGAAAGCGGCGGAGGTCGTCGATTGCGTCCGGATCAACCCCGGAAATATCGGCGCCTGGTGGAAAGTTGAAGAAGTCCTCAAGGCGGTGAACGACCACGGCATTCCGATTCGCGTCGGTGTGAACGGCGGCTCTCTAGAACGGCCGTTGCTGGATAAATATGGCTGGCCTTCTCCCGAAGCACTGTCGGAATCAGCACTCAACGCAGTGCGTGCGCTGGAAGACGTCGGCTTCACGAACATGAAGGTGTCTCTCAAGGCCTCCGATGTGCATCATGCAATTGACGCCTACTATCTTTTTGCGATGCAGTCGAATTATCCGCTGCATATCGGGATCACGGAAGCGGGTACGGCCATGACCGGTGCGGTAAAATCGGCCATGGGGCTCGGGTATCTGTTGGCACAGGGCATCGGTGATACGTTGAGAGTGTCCTTAGCGGCCGATCCTGTCGAAGAAGTGAAAGTCGGCTTCGAGATTTTGAAATCGCTTGAACTCCGGCATCGCGGCATCAATGTGATCGCCTGTCCAACCTGTGGCCGTGTCGAGATCGACGTGGTCAAGATGGCCAACGAGTTGGAAAAGAAGCTTGGCCACATCAAGACTCCGCTGAACGTGTCGGTGCTCGGCTGTGTCGTGAACGGCATCGGCGAGGGGAAGGAAGCGGACATCGGCATTGCCGGCGGGGAAGGGAAGGGGATTCTCTTCAAGAAGGGCAAGCTCGTCAGGAAAGTCCCGATGGATCAATTGATGGACACGTTGATTCACGAAGTCGAAATCATGGCCAAGGAAAAGGAAGTGGAAGGGAGCGGCGAAAAGGTTACTTCCAATGCTAGCGAGTGGGAATCGCTCGCGCCGGAATCAAGCCAGCCTTCAACCCTTGGGAGAGAAATCCCCGTCCTCTCAAACAAACGTTAATTTTTTTGTCTTCAGTAGCCCGTGCCCCTAGCCTCTCGTCGTTATCTCAGACTATAATGCGCCTTCTCAAGAGGCGCCGTACCCAAGTGGTAAGGGAGCAGTCTGCAAAACTGCGATGCAGCGGTTCGAACCCGCTCGGCGCCTCCAAACCGCACTTCGTGCGTACCGGCGGCTCATCGAGCGAAGCTCCTCTTTATTGTCGCCGCCGGATAAACACCACCAGTGCTTTTTCTGGTTGACCCGCGCGCGCGGATGAAACCCTCCAGTGTTCTTACTCGTTGTAGCTTCCCCGCGGCTCTTAAGGCGAAGCCTCTCCGATATTGACTCCGCGGGATAAACACCTCTGTTTCTGCCCTCCCAGTCATTTCCTCAGATCCTGTCCTCGAGCCTCCTGACCATATTGACCATAGTGGAAGGGCAGTTAGAACAGTGCTGTTCTTTGGCAGTTCCACTGATGCTGATACGGGCGAAAATTGACCTTGACGGGAGAGCAGTGGTAATATTCCCGACGTTTACATCCTACTAAACAGGCGGCATGTCGCTGCCGTTATCGATACAGATTGAACCAAGGAGAGCGGAATGGCCGTTCCGGTTTCCCAGATGTACACAGTGGCGTCGTACGTGCTCACCCAGAAGCTAAAGAGAGTGCAGCGCTACCCGCTCGTACTGATGCTCGAGCCTCTGTTTCGCTGCAATCTGGCCTGTGCCGGCTGCGGGAAAATCCAATACCCCGACCATATTCTCGACAAGCGGCTGACTCCTGAGCAGTGTTGGGCGGCGGCAGAAGAATGTGGTGCCCCGATCGTGGCGATTCCAGGTGGCGAGCCTCTGATCCATCCTGAAATCGGACGGATCGTGGAAGGGTTGGTGGCCCAGAAACGCTATCTATACGTGTGCACCAATGCGATCTTGTTGGAACGGAAGCTCAAGGAATTCAAGCCGTCGAAATATCTGACCTTCAGTGTGCACATGGATGGTTTGAAGAAGGAGCATGATTTGGCCGTCTGCCGGGACGGAGTCTACGAGATTGCCGTCAAGGCGATTAAGGAAGCGTTGAGACTAGGTCATCGTGTGACGACCAATACGACGCTTTTTGACGATGCGAATCCGGACAGGGTGCGGCAGTTCTTCGATGAAATGATGGATCTGGGGGTCGAGGGGATGATGATTTCGCCCGGCTACAGCTACCAAAAGGCGCCTGACCAGCAGCATTTCTTGAAAAAGGCCAGAACCAGGGAGTTGTTCTCGAAGATCCTGAGCCGCCCGAAACGGACCTGGAAGTTCAACCAGTCCCCCCTGTTCTTGGATTTCCTGATGGGGAAGAAGGAATATCAGTGCACGCCGTGGGGCAATCCGACGTATAACGTGTTCGGTTGGCAGAAACCCTGCTATCTCTTGCAGGAAGGCTATACGAAAACCTTCCGCGAGTTGCTCGAAGCGACGGAGTGGCAGGATTATGGCACAAGTAAGAACGAGAAGTGTGCCGAGTGCATGGTTCATTGTGGATACGAAGCGTCGGCGGTGAGCGATACGTTCGGCACGGTTTCGGGTTTTGCGAGAACGGCAAAGTTGACGCTGTTACCGACCTCTCGATGATGGCCCAGGCCATTACGATCAGGAGTTTTTGGGGAACCTTTCACCGCTCATGTTTCACCTTTCGTGATTAGACGATGACTGATACCAAGAATCACACCGTTGTGGGTGGCTCGATTGAAGGACAAGTCTTCCGTCCGTCGTCTGCAGCTGAAATTGCTGAGGCTGTCGAGTTGGCCTTTGATTACCGCGGCGATGTCACGCTCATGCTGACCTCGGGGGAATCTGTTGCGGGCTATCTCTTCAATCGGCACGCAAAGGACCAAAATCCCTCCCTTGAATTCTTTCCAGAAAACCAGCCTACTCCTCGAACCATAGCGTATTCCGCTATCGTCTCCATTGCCTTCACGGGCGAGGACACCGCAAGCGGGAAGTCGTGGGAGGCTTGGGTCTCCAAGAAAGAGTCGGAGCGTCGCGCGGAGGCCGAGCGGGTTGAGGCAGATGCAAGGGCTAGAGGGTATCTGTAAACCGCACTTCTACTTCTTCAGGTCGGCGCAAAATTACATCCTCCCACATCAGCCAGTTGCCTCAACGAGCCTCCAAAGGGCTTCTGTCAATTCGGCAAATAGCGCTGTCTTCTCGTTGACATCCCAAAGGGCCTGTGTTAGAAACATCGGCCTTAAAACTGGGCGCACTCGTATTGGCGAGGCGTGCTGTTGTCCGACCATAAAACGCGTATTCGGCAGACGAGGTTTCAGCTCAGTTTGAAGTACAGGCGGCAGAGGAAGATCATAGGGTTAGGGTTAGTCGCCGGTGCTGTGTTGGTTGCGACACCGCCTTCGTGGGTGTGGGCCACGCACGAAGCGGACCATCGGTTCACAGTCGAAGGGTTTGTCTGTGGAACTGATGGTAATGGGATAGCCGACACCGATGTCTTGGTGAAAGATACCAAGATTTCGTATGGGCAGGTCGTTAAGACCGATGGAGATGGGTACTACAAAGCCACCTTCCATCTCCATAACGAAAATCTTGGTGATCCGCTGCTTGTTGAGGCGAAGGGGGAGCAGCAGCAGCAGAAAGTTGTGTTTGACCCCAAGGATCTGGAATCGGAACGGAAGATCCAGGTCAATTTCGGCAGCGGCTGTGTTTCCGAACATGGAAGGCCACCGACCTGGGTATTTATCGTCTTGGGGGCGGCGGCTGCGGCGGTCGGCGGTTTCGTGGGGACCAAACTTTTTCGATACAAGCGGAAACAAGAGCAGAGACGAGGAAAGTCGCAGGGGAAGCGGAAGAAATAACCGAGGCGGACTGTGGGGCTGCTGTGCACCTCGCCGAATCGGTCAGTTGACATGGCGGGGGCATCACGCGTGGCTTCAAGGGATTCGTGAGATTTGACGCTTTTGCAGAAGGGGTAAGCCTTCGGTAAAAGCGTTTTTTTTCGTCTCCCGTGTGTCGATTGCGAACGAAGAGGAAAAGAAGAAAGGAGCAAAAGTCAATATGAAGATCGCACGATGGTCTCTGGTGTTTGGGCTGGGTTTGATCGTAGCGGGTTGTGGAGAGAGAGGAGAGGGTCCGATCGTTCCGCCCCCGCCTGCTCCGGGTGAATATGCCGATAAGCACATGCCTGAAGGCTGGTGGACGGATGATGCCAAGGCAGAAGAAGGCCGGAAGCTCTTTATCGGGGAAACAAACCCCGATGTAAACTGCGCCAGCTGTCATGGTAAGGATGGCAAGCCGGTCAAGGCCGGCGCGCGGGACTTCCGGACCACTGACCGCATGAAGCTCTACTCTGATTCCGTGTGGTTCTGGCGGATTTCTGAAGGCGTTCCGAATACCAAGATGAAGGCCTGGAAGACCAAGCTCTCGGAGGAAGATCGATGGAAGCTGGTCTTATTTGAACGGAACTTCGGGTTGTCCGGAAAAGGGTGGGATCCTGCCAGGAAATCCTGGGTAGCTTCTGCTGATGTCGGCAAAGCTCCAGCGGCCGCAGCACCGGCAGAGGGTGCACCTGCGGAGGCACCGGCCGAGGGGGCACCTGCGGCAACGAAGGAAGGAGCACCGGCCGCAGCACCTGCTGAGGCCCCGGCGGATGCGCCGGCAGCGGCTCCGGAGGGCAAATAGCCTTATCTAAATCCAGTGAGGAGGGGCGGCGAATCATCATGAAAACATGGCAGCGCAGTCTTATAGGTCTCTTTGCGCTTCTCGCGCTGTTCGGAGGAGCGGCATATGCACAAGCGCCTGATGCTCCACCCGTGGAATTTCCTTACACAGGCAACCGGACAGCGGTATGGATCGTCGCCCAACTTCACATCCTGTTCGCGGGGTTCATCCTCGGCGCCCCCATCTTCGTCGTGATTTCGGAATGGCTGGGTTTTAGGAAGCAGGATCCTCGCTACGATCGGTTGGCGAAGGAGGTCACCAAGGTAACCGTCATTCTTTACAGTATGACGGCGCTGACAGGCGGCTTGTTTATCTTCGTTTTACTTGCCACCTATCCGCAATTCACAACCTGGTTGATCAATCACTTCTTTATGATCTTCGCGGTCGTCTATCCGCTGCTGTTCATCGGCGAAACCGTCGTTCTCTATTTGTATTTTTACACGTGGGATGCCTGGAAAGGAGAAAAGAAGGCCCGTCATATTGCGTTAGGGGTTCTCTTGAATCTGATCGGCACGATTACACTGTTTGTGATCGACGGGCCTACGTCGTTCATGAACACGCCGGTGAAGGCTGAAGGGGTTTCGCCTGCGGATTTCTTGGCGACAGCTACCTTATGGGACAAGATATTCAACTACAGTTGGATGCCGCTTAATCTGCACCGTCTCGTGGGGAACGTGACCTTCGGTGGGTTTGTCGCGGGCCTGATCGCCGCCTACATGTATATGGGAGCCAACAAGGACGAAGAACGCTCCTATTATGACTGGATGGGGTTCGTCGGAAACCTGATTGGTGTCGGAGCGCTCTTATTCCTTCCGTTCATGGGCTACTTGCTCGCTTATGAGCTGTGCGATTACGACGCTTCGATCTGCCCCTATATGATGGCTGATCAGCTGTCGATGTTCTTCGAGATGCAGGGAGCAATGATCGGGCTCATCTTCCTCGCCAGTAATTACTATATCTGGCTGAGCATGAAACGGATCGAGGGAGTGGAGAGGGTTCGCATGACCATTCTCGCGCCGATTGTCATGATCGCGCTTCCTCTTGTGATGACTCATGTCATGACAATCTATCCGGTTCCCAATCCCATGTCCCTTGCCTTCCTGTTACCAATGTTGCTGGCACCTGTCATTCTTGGCCGGTTTATTCCGATCACGGTATCCTCGGCAACTGTCATCAAAGTCGGATTCCTGATGGTCGTCGTCGGGAACGCGATCTGGATGACGCCACATGGGTTTGTGCCGACCGGCTACAAATTGGTCGAGCATTTGGAATTGCCGTCGGAGTGGAACTTCCTCGCCCTCATGCCGGCGAAGAATTCAGCCGCTTTTACTTTGGTGTTCGTCACCGTCGTGAACTATGTCATCTACAATCGCGCCATCGGTCAGGGGACCATCGTGTGGGGCAAAATCGATTTTGTCTCTCAGTTCGTATTGATCTTCTTGGCCTTCAGTGCGATTTGGACGATGGGGTTGATGGGAGCGGTGCGGTCCTTACTGCGGAAGTATTTCCATACGTACAACCTACTTCCCGATTTCACCGCAGAGTCATTTACGCCGACCTTGGCCTATTCAGCCTGGTACATAACGGGTATTACCGTCGTGTTCTACGCGGTAGTGAGTTTCGCCATTATCGTGACATTGAGGGCGTCGCATCCGAAGGAGCATGCCCACGAGGGAAGTCCCGTCCCTTCTGGGGCAAAATAATAGACCGCCGCTGTTGATGGTGGCGGCCGAAGGCCAATCACGAGGAGTGCTATGGGGAAGGCAATTCTAAAAATCACAATAGGACTAATTATCGGTGCTGGCCTCTGGATTGGAACGATGCTGCTGGGCTTTCCCGTCATCTTCCGCTGGATGTTCTTCGCGTATGCGATGCTGGGAACCGTGGTGTTCCTGATACTGGACGCTCCGAGCCTCAAACCGATGAGCGGGGGGAAGGCGGTCGGCACGTTAATTGTCTTCTACATCGTTCTTTGCGTCGTATACATTGCCGGTGCGTCCCTCTGGCCTCAATATGACCCGGAGGATGAAAAGGGCAAGATCGAAAAGCTTCTGAGAGCCAAGCGGGCTGCAAGCGAGCTAGGGAAGGCGGAGGAACTGATTGCGCGAGCAAAGGCGCTCGATGAGCGTACAAAGGCGCTGGCCGACCGATTAAGGGCTTTGGGAATTGAGCAGGCACCGGTGGCTCAGAGCACCGGCGGATTTTCTGCTGCAATTAGCGGAACTGCAGGCGGAGACATAATGAAAAATGGCGAAGAGCAGTGGGAGTTGCAGGAATGCTACAACTGCCACAAGCTCAGGGGCCAAGGCGGCAAGAAGCGTGGTCCTGAGCTCGACAACATAGGAAGCTATATGACGGTCGAGCAAATCGCCGAGAAAATCTTGGATCCCAAGAGCTGGATGGCAGAGGGTTTCGAAAAGGAATACAAGAAGAAAAAAATGCCGGATAAGTATCGAGATCTCATGGAAGAAAGGGATGTCGTCGCTCTCGCGACCTGGTTGAGTACGTTCAAGAATACAGCGGTCAATACCCCGAAGCCGATCAAACAATAATCATGATGCAGCCGAAGTTGAAATCAAAGGTCCGTTGCACGGATCGCGAAATCGGAGAAGTGACCAACGTTGTGGTGGATCCGCTTTCGCACGAGATCAGCCATATCGTCGTCTCTATGAACGGGAGCGGTGATCGCCAAGTGGATATGGGGTATGTGCAATCGGTGATGGAAGGTTTGGTGGAGCTTCGGACCGCCTCTTCCGACATCGCCGCGCTGCCGCCATTCAAACGGGACGATTACGTGACGACGCACGAGGTAGAGATTGCTCACCTGGAGGAAAAGGTTCACGTCACGCCGGGCGAGGTGCTTGTTCCGTTCCCCGAATTGGAAAAGAGCGTCAAGCGGCGGACCTTTTTTATGAATCTCACCCACGTGGTTGGCTTCTTGATCGGCTTGCCGATCGCCTATCCGATCCTGCGCTATCTGATGAAGCCGATGTATACGCCGTTTGAGAACGGTTGGCTCAAAATCGGTAACGTGGGCAAGATCAAGCAGGAAGATATCGGTGTGCAGTTCAAGTACAAAAAAATGGTCAAAGAAGCCTATATGCCGGAAGCCGAGGTCGAAAAGAATGTATGGATTTTGAAAGCCACGCCCCCCATTCTGGAAAAGATCTATGAGGGTAATGACATGGTGTTCCGTGATGCCAAGGGGGGGGAACTCTGGACAAACAAGCAGAATATTCCTTACGTGGCCTTCTCCGGAAAATGTCCGCACCTTGGATGTGGATACAAATGGAGGAAGCACAAACTTCTCGGGGAGGTGTTCCTCTGTCCGTGCCATTTGAGCATCTATGATGCAGCGGGCAAGGTACTTGACGGTCCGGCTCCGCGGCCGTTGGATCCGTTGCCGATCAAGGTGTCAAAGAGCGGCGAAGTCGAGATCATCGATATGGAATTCAAGGCGGGAACGAAATCGCAGATTCGGATTATCTAAATGGAACATTCCAGTATTCCCGGCACAGAACCGACCGCACTTGAAAAAGTCATTGCCTTCGTCGACGAGCGCGTCGGTCTTAAGCAGATACAGGCGAAGATGCTCAACGAGCCGGTTCCAGGCGGCTCGCGCTGGGCCTATGTCTTTGGGTCTGTGCTCCTGTTCATCTTTATCATGCAGGCCGTGACCGGCATCCTCTTGATGTTCTACTATGTGCCAACGGCCGATCATGCCTACGCCAGCACGCAATACATCATCCATGACGTCGACTACGGATGGTTTCTGTTGAGTTACCACTTCTGGGGTTCGACCGCGATGGTCGTCTGCGTGTTTGCGCATATGTCGCAGGTATTTCTCTGGGGAGCCTATAAAAAGCCGAGGGAAATGATTTGGCTCGTCGGTCTGGCGCTCTTCGGTATCGTAATGGCATTCGGCTTCACAGGGTACCTGCTTCCCTGGGACCAGCGGGCCTACTGGGCCACGACGGTCGGCGTTGAGATCATGGACAAGACGCCGGTGGTCGGCGATTTCATGGCTCGCTTCCTGAAGGGGGGAGCGATACCTGGACAGATGACTCTGAGCCGGTTCTTCGTCATCCACGTGATGATTCTCCCAGCCGCCTTAATGGGACTGGCGGGATTGCATCTCTTCCTCTTCCGAGCAGCGGGCCCAGCTGGACCGTTCAGAGGCACTCCAGAGGAAATCAAGGCGAAGACGGACTATTTCTTCCCGCGTCAGATTTGGAAAGACATCGTCGGGATGGCCATCGTGTTTGCCAGTATCTGTGGATTAGCGTTCTGGGAGCCGGTGGTGTTGTTGGAAGAAGCCACGCCCGATCCCGGCGACTACCATCCGGAGCCGGAATGGTATTTCCTGTTCTTGTTCCAATTGCTGCGCCTGAAAATCTTTGCGGGCGAGTTTGGTCAGTTCCTCGGAGCGATTGCCTTACCAGGAGCCTTCATGGCATTGTTGGCCGCGTTGCCTTTTATTGATAAAGATCCCGAACGAAATATCTTCAAACGGCCCGTTTCATTGATCGGATGGATCGTCGTCATGGTCACGATTCTGCTATTTACAGTTTCCGCTATCATTAACCGGGAGTTCTTGGACTAAGCAATGGCTGACGAACGTGATTCCATGTCTCCCACGAAGATCGGATTAGGCGTCCTCTGGCCGACGTTTTGGACCGGGATTCCTATTAAGTTGGGTATCGCCGTCCTCTTTCTCGCTCTGGGAATGATCCATCTCGAGAATCGCATCGGTTTGGCGTTCCTCACGGTCCTATCAAGCCCCGTCACCGTCTTTGCACTCCCAACTCTCTCCGCGGCATTGGACTCACATATTGGCGAAGGGGCCGGGATTCCTCTTCTCTTCTTACTCTCGATCCCTATCGATATTTGGGCGCTAGGCGTCGTCGGCCGGACCTTCTTTCTGGAGAAGTTCAGGAAGGAGCCTCCTGGTGGGCTCGGATTGTCCCTATGGTGGAAGACCGCGTTGATCGGAGCAATCTATCTTCCGATCCTCTGGCTCGTCGTGGGGACCGTCACATCGACCTCGATCGACATCGCTAAATCACTCGATGAAATTGAGATGTTCAAAGGGATTCCCGTAGCCGAACGGATCTCCCTCGAGCTGACCATATGGGGGTCCGTGTCCTCTGCGGTGTTGATAATCATGCTGCTGATTGGAGTCTCGATCGTCGGCCGCATGATACGAAAAATGGCGGATTCCGCTCAGCCTGCACAGGAAAGCTATCAAGGCCTGATCACCCGCTGGGATCTTATGCGGGTTCCGGCTGATCAGGGTTTGATGTTGACGGCCATCACGGGAGCTGGTGTCGTGCTGTCGTTCCTGTTTTGGGCCGCCTTGCCGGTGACGACGCCTCATCCACACGAGTGCTGTAAAAAACCGGAAGCAGAAGCTAAAGGGCCCATTAATCCCGTCGAAGTTTTGGACAGGGATGAACAGTTGATCACTCAGTTGACGACACAAATCGAAGAGTTGGAGATGGAAAGGGCCGGAGAGGAAACGGGGAAGAGCAAGGACAAAGGAAAAGAAAAGGCAGGGAAGGAGTCGGCTCCTCCTGCGCCAAAGAAACAGTAATCTGCGAGATGGAGAGGTGAGTGCCATGCGACACCAGGGCGGATTGATACAGCGACTCTTCCAGACCTTCAATGGTCATGGTGGATGGCTCCCGGGTCTGTTGCTTGCGGCAGCCTGTTTGGCCCTTCCTTCTTTCGGGTTCGCAGAAGAGGGGACAGCAGCTGGCCCCACTGAGTATCGCGACATCCCAGGCATCGGGAGTCGCAACCTGATCTGGATCATCGCGCAGTTGCATCTCCTGCTTGCCGGGTTCGTATTGGGTGTGCCGATTTTTGCCTGGCTGTGCGAAGTCGTCGGTTGGAAAACAGGGGAGAAGCGCTACGACAAGCTCGCCAAGGAATTTACGAAGCTCCTGACTTCATCCTACGCCACGACCGCTCTCTTCGGTGGCATTCTCCTGTTCCTCCTGGTGGCGTTCTATCCCAAGCTAATGAATTACCTGACGGACATTTTCTTCCCATCCTTCATCGTGTACTGCATGCTCTTCTTAGTTGAAACCGCCACGCTCTACCTCTATTGGTACGGGTGGGATGCCATGCAGAGCGGGGGGAAAAAGACCTTCCATCTTTTCCTGGGGTTCCTGCTCAACGTTTTTGCCTTCTTCATCATGATCGTGCCGAACTCATGGGCCACTTTCCAAGCGAGCCCGGTCGTTATTGCGGAGGGGTCCGATCTCGCCAGAGCATGGGCCGCGACATGGAATCCGACCTGGTGGCCTGTGAACATTCACCGCTTGATCGCGAACGTCGTGCTGGGTGGCTTCATGTGCGGAGCTTACGCCGGAATTCGCTACCTCTCGGCAGAAAATGCCGAAGAACGCGAACACTATGACTGGATGGGATACGTCGGGAACTTCATCGGTGTGTTCGGAATGTTGCCACTGCCGTTTGCCGGATACTGGCTGATGCGGGAGGTCTATCAATACAACCAGCAGATGGGGATCACGCTGATGGGTGGCTTCCTTTCCTGGCTCTTCATTCTTCAGGCCATGCTGATCGGAGTCCTCTTTCTTGGCGCGAACTACTATTTCTGGCTCGGCATAACCTATCGAATACCCGGCTCAGAGGTGCAATACAAGAAACCCATTATGGGGATGCTAATCATCCTGTTGGTATCCCTTGGCGTCTGGATGACTCCCCACTCGCTGGTCGCGAGTCTGGAGGAGGCGAGAAAGATGGGCGGGACGCACCATCCCTTGCTTGGTGTCTTCGGCGTTATGTCGGCGAAGATGACCGTGGCCAACCTCATGATTCTGGTCACTTTCATGAGTTTTATCATGTACTGGCGTGCGGGAAAGCAGGAAACGGCTACTTGGGCCAAAGTGGCCAAGGCGTTCATGGGCGGTGTGCTAATCGTGGCCGCGATCGTCGTAATCATATTGGGTGTCTGGGGGTATTTCGTTCCAGCCATCGTCCGGATCAATTATTTTTCAGTTGCCCAGGTCTTGATCGTGCTGTTCGTGATGCTGACCATTACACCGCTCACAGCGGTTCTGCTGAAAAGCGCCAAGACGACTACGGAGATGGTCTGGGGCCGAATGCCGCCACGGGCCGGGTACTCGCTCGTGCTGAACGCGGTCATGGTCATCCTGCTCATGACGCTCATGGGCTACGCGCGCTCATCTTCTCGGGTTCACTGGCATATTTACGGTGTGATGCGTGATTCGTCAGAATATGCCTATTCTCCCGCGCTAGGCTATGCAGCGGCCTTCATGGCGTTGAACACCTTCCTCTTTTGCATGCTGGTGGCGTTCATCTTCTGGGTGGCGACTATGGGTGATAAAGGAAAGGCCGAGGGTGGCAGTGGGGGCAAGGGAGCCTTGCCGCATGGTGTGCCGGCGATGGCCGGGGGAGCTCCTGGTCTGGACAATGGAACTGTCAAACCAAAAGATGAATGACGAATGACAAATTAGGAATGTGGTGGTCAGTAATGCCACGTTCCTCATTCGTATTTTCTATTTTGCGAACCGAAGGACGCTTATGAGTGAAGTCGCGTTGTTGCAGTTGATAGGGATCTCGGTCGTGGGAGTTGGGATCGCCATTCTCCTGTTCATCCAATCCCAATTCTCTCGGGTAATCGGGTTCGTTGTGATCGTCCTCGGGCTATTCTCTCTCGTCGCGTTGGCCGTTCCCCAGATGGCATCGCTGCCGCCGGCGGAAGAGAAGTTCGACATCGCGACGGTCAAGACGCCGGCTGATATGGCTGCAATCGGGCAGAAGATTTTCTTTAGCAAAGGGCAATGTGCCCTATGCCATTCGATCGGTCCGAGCGAGTCAGCCCGTTGTCCGGATCTCAAAGGCATCGGCGCAAAATTGACGCGCGAATTCATT
>NZ_CDLUDY010000043.1:0-11026 GCF_975968855.1 Petrachloros mirabilis | reverse complement strand
GATTTTGCAGCTGTCTCTATCTTGCTTTTCATCGTCTGTCAAGGTTGTTGCCTGCTAAAGGGGTGTGGTATACGAAATGACTCCAAAAGCAAAGGAGCCCTGCCTTTAGCATGATCGCTCTCCAGGACGTATTGAAGGTTTACGAACGGGGTGGAGACCACATTTGCGCGCTGGATCATGTAACTCTCGACATTGCTGCGGGAGATTTCTGTGCGTTTGTAGGCCCCAGTGGTTGCGGGAAGAGCACCCTTCTAAATTTGGTTGCAGGACTCGATCGTCCGACATCGGGAGACATTTTTATAGATGGACAATCAACGGCGAGCTTTGCCGCCAACGATTGGACGAGACTCAGGCGGCAGTCTATCGGGATCATTTTTCAAGCTTTTCACTTAATCCCAGGACTGACGGTGGAAGAGAACGTAGCCTTCCCCTTATTGTTGCGAGGAGAAAAGGGGACAGCTCTTCAGGATCGTGTGGCAGAAGTGTTGGAGCTGGTCGGCATCGCGCATCGGAAGGACCACCGTCCGAGTCAACTTTCTGGGGGGGAACAGCAAAGGGCGGCGATCGCAAGGGCGATCATCCACCAGCCCAAGATCCTTTTGGCGGATGAACCGACCGGCAATCTTGACTCTCACCACGGGGCGGACATCATCATTCTGCTGCGTCGGCTCGTAGAAGAATTTCGGCAAACGGTACTCCTCGTGACACATAGTTCTACGGCGGCAGATTCAGCCGATTACAGCTGGACAATGAAAGACGGCCGTCTGGTAACACGAACAGTACGTCGACAAGCGTGGGCGGGAACATAGAAATGATTTTATCTACTACGATTGCAGGCGTCGACTTTCCGAGCTGCTTTATGAATGCTTCTGGCGCGCTCTGTGTCACAAAGGAAGAGCTGTCCACGCTTGGACGCTCCCAAGCCGGAGCCATTGTTACGAAGTCAATGACAATCGAGGCGCGTCAGGGAAACCCTTCACCGCGCTACTACGGGTTTCCAGGGGGGTCCATCAATTCGATGGGATTGCCGAACTTAGGCTATCAGGCGTATGCCGAGATGATTCCCGAACTCAAGAAGTTTGGGAAACCGGTGATCGCAAGCGTTGCCGGGCTCTGCGAAGATGATTTCTCGGTGATCGCGCAGGTTATTAATCAGGCAAACCCCGATTTGATTGAAGTAAACCTCTCCTGTCCCAACATTCCAGGAAAACCGCAGATCGGGTACGACGCGGAAGCGTCGGAACGGTTGTTGAAACGCGTGCGAAAAGTCATCACGGTGCCGATGGGCGTAAAATTGCCTCCCTATTTTGATCCCGCGCACCACAAGCTTATGGGGGACGTGATCAGCCGCTGCAGCGTGGATTTTTTGAACCTTATCAATTCCGTCGGGAACGGGCTGGTTGTGGACCCCGAAGCGGAGACGGTTGTGATCAAGCCCAAGGGAGGGTTTGGCGGACTCGGTGGAACGATCATCAAGCCAGTGGCACTTGCCAACGTGCGAGCCTTTTGGAAGTATTTCGAGGGAAGGATGCCGATCATCGGGACAGGCGGAGTCTTGAATGGTATTGATGCGTTCGAGCACATTCTGTGTGGTGCATCGGCCGTTCAGGTTGGGACCGTCTTGGTCGAAGAGGGTATCGAAGTGTTCAATCGGCTGGAACAGGAGCTTGCCTCCTGCCTTGGGAAAAAGGGGTACACATCTGTCGCAGAATGTCGGGGAAAGTTAAAAGAACTGTAGCGGTTATGAGCCGAAAGACTTGGCTAGAAGTCCGAGTTGCAAGGCGCGTCGGAGAAGTTGGGCGACGTTTCGAACATTCAAGCGGCGCATCAAATTGAATCGGTGAACTTCCACGGTGCGTACGCTAATCTGCAACATGTTTGCAATTTCGCGGTTTGTATGACCGACCGATACAAGGCGGAGGATATCGCGTTGTCGCGGTGTCAGTAAGTCCAGGTCGACAGGTTCTTCTGTTACCGATTCGCTTGTCCGGCGTAACGAGCTTTTCATTTATCCCACCTTCAATTGGTATTGACTGAAGGGAGTCTAGCAAAGGTGTGAAACTCTGTAAACGAAACCGAAGATTTGTGCATGAGCTGTTTAAGCCGCTTGGGGAGCGGGGAATCAACGTTTCCGAACGGTAAAATTGTTACGTATTGTTGCCTGTTGGTCCGGTTCCCATGAACAAATTCTTTCCTTTCGCTTGGATGTTGATCCGAGCCCATGTCTTCCTAAATCCTTTCCGTGCAGTCCTCACCATTGCAGGGGTGGCGTTGGGTGTGTTGGCGTCGGTCGCCATCATGACCGCGAACGTCGAAGTGCTTCGCGGGTTCGAACGTGCAGTCTTGACGGTGGCCGGCCCCGCCACCTTGGAAATCGTCGGGCATGATCTCGGCCTCGATGAAACTGTTATTGCCGCGGTTCGGAGTGTGCCGGGTATAAAGCGGGCGGCTCCCATGGTTGAAGAGACGCTCGTCGTAGCCGGAGGGGCTCATAAGGGCGAGAGCATACAGGTGTATGGGCTCGACCTCATCGCAGAGGCAGGCCAGCGTGGATTCGACTTGGAAGGTGGTTCTGGCGAGGAAGTGTTGAAGGAACTCCTTGCGGAGGACAGTCTTTATCTCGGCCGACACCTTGCCGCCGATTGGAGTCTCTTCACGGGGAATAGTGTCGCCGTGATAGCCGGTTCCAGGACTACAACTCTGCGTATTGCGGGACTCGTGGAAGGTGATGAAACGTCAGCGTCGCTTTGGAACCGTGTGGCCATCATGGACCTTGCCGCCGCACAGATCTTGTTCGATGCAGTCGGGCGACTCGATCGTATTGAATTAATCACGGCTGCTGATCGTTCACCTGAAGAAGTTGCCATGGCCGTCCGAGCAGTGCTTCCTCCACATGTTATTGTGCAACGTCCTGCCCAGCGAACGGCGCAAGTAGAAAAGATGGTCGGAGCTTTTCAACTCAACCTGACGGTTCTCAGTTGGGTCGGGCTTTTGGTCGGGATGTTTCTCGTCTACAACACCGTGAGTTTTTCTGTGGCCCAACGCCGCCGAGAGATCGGTATCTACCGGGCGCTAGGTATGACGGAGCGGCGTGTCGCAGGGCTGTTCCTCCTTGAAGCCGGACTGTTCGGCTGTGTTGGAGGGCTACTTGGCGGGCTTGCCGGTTTATGGCTAGCCCGGAGTTTGGTCGTCTTGGTCGGTCGAACCATCAGCGATTTGTATGTTCCCCTCACATCGAGCGGTGGAATAGAGGTGTTCGATTTCCGTAGCCTGATCCCTGTCATGCAGGGCATCGTGGTAGGGGTGGTGGTGTCGATGGCTGGGGCGCTTGGTCCAAGCATCGATGCCAGCCGCACGGTGACGACCAACGCGCTTGCACCAGGCGATTATGAAACCGCGGAGATGTTGCGCAGCCGCCGTTATGTCTGGGGCAGTGTGTTGCTGCTGCTTGTCGGTGGATTCTGTACGCTGGGGAATCCGATCGGAGGACTGCCAATCTTCGGGTATCTGGCCACCCTTTGTCTCTTGGGCTCACTGGCGATGATCGCTCCTGTCTGCATCGTCGCCGCACGATCGATCAGTCGACAATGGGGATTGTCGGCTCCGACGTTTTCAGGAAATCTCCGTCGCATTGCCACGGATCATGCAGCTCGTCATCCTGGCCGGAATGCCGTTACGGTGTCGGCTCTGATGGTGGGCTTAGCTATTATGATCGGAGTTGTCGTAATGGTCAGGAGTTTTCGCGAGACCGTGGAGGTATGGGTAAACGAGACCGTGATGGCGGATCTGATCGTGGCTCCCGATGCCTGGCTGCACGGCAAGCAGGTCGGTCAAGCTTCGCGAGCCTTGCCGGGCGGCTGGTTGGAGATGTTGGAGCGAGTCGAAGGAGTGGAGGCGGTCGATTCCTATAGGGATGTGCAAGTCGAGGCGCAAGGCCAACCGGTTTCGTTAGTGTCCAGGGATCTGCGGCTCCATGCGTTAAGGGGGCGATACCTCATGGTTGAAGGGGACTGGAAGGTCATCCTCACTCGGGCCGCTGAGACGGGTGGTGTGGTGGTCTCAGAGGTATTGGCGAACAGGCTAAATTTGCATGGTGGTGGATCGGTGACCATCACGACGCCGAAAGGGGCAAAAACTATTCCGGTTGAGGGTGTCTTCTACGATTATGCGACGGACGGCGGAAAGTTGGTCATGGACAAATCGAGGTACCGAGAATTGTGGGACGATGAACGCGTGACGGTTTTCGCACTCTACCTCGCGCCTGGTGTGGACAGCGAGCAAGTTGTTCAGTCGGTAGTGCGAAATCTGACCAGAAGCCAGGAGTCCATGATACCGCCTCATGTGATCAGGAACGAGGAACTACGGAAGGAGATACTCAATATTTTCGACCGGACGTTTGTCCTAACCTATGTGTTGGAAGCTATCGCAGTGTTGGTCGCAGTCTTGGGGATCGTGAATACCCTGGTGACCGCCGTGCTGGAGCGGCGGCGCGAGTTGGCGACGCTGCAGGCGATCGGGGCTAGCACGAAACAGGTCGAGCGGTTGGTGTTATGGGAGGCAGTGTATCTCGGCTTGATCGGGGCGGTGTTGGGATGATCGGCGGGATTGCCTTGGCTTGGGTGCTGATCGAGGTGATCAATAAACAATCGTTCGGTTGGACTATTCAGATGACCCTGCCGGTGAGTGTCCTCGCCCAGGCCGTTTTGCTCGCCGTGAGCGCCGCCTGGATCGCCGGCTACTTTCCTGCCCGCTGGGCTGCGAGGCAGCCTGTAGTGGAAGGGCTGAGAGACGAGTAGTGGCGCGGGTGTTGGGCTGCATATCAAGGGAATCAACCGATTGATGTAGCATTCGCCGCTGAATGCTAGCGTGCCACCGGCTGCTGATAGTCTACCTCAATTTTGAATCCCAGATCCTCGATCATGCCCCAAACCTCCGGTGCGGGGGCGCCTGGAGTAGTGAGGTAGCCGTTCACGAAGACCGAATCGGCCGGATAGAGTGCGAGCGGCTGGAGCGAGCGCAGGTTATGCTCGCGACCGCCGGCGATGCGAATTTCGGTCCTGGGATGCAGGAAGCGGAAGAGGCAGAGGACTTTGAGACAGCGTTGCGGCGTCAGGTAATCACAGTGTTCCAACGGTGTGCCGGCAACCGGATGGAGTGTGTTGAGTGGAATGGAATCCGGCTTCACGTCGCGCAATGCCATTGCAAGATCTATGAGGTCGTCATCTTTCTCGCCCATGCCAACGATTCCCCCTGAACATATTTCCAATCCGGCTGCCCGAGCGTTTTTTATAGTTGAGAGCCGATCCTGAAACGTATGTGTCGTGCAGATTGACGTGTGGTAAGCCTCGCTGGTGTTCAGATTGTGGTTGACCCGGTTGACGCCCGCTGCCTTGAGCCGTCTCGCTTGAGATTCGTTCATCAATCCGAGGGAGCAACAGATTTGGATTGGGATTTCCTGCTTGATCGCGCGGACGGCTCCGGCAATCTCGTCGATTTCGCGGTCCAACGGACTTCTGCCGCTGATGACGATGCAATAACGCTGGGCTTTCGATGCGGCGGCCTGGCGTGCCCCGTCGATCATCTGCTTCTGAGGCAGAAGGTTGTACCGTTCAATCGGTGCGGTTGAGACAGCGGACTGTGAACAGTAGTGGCAATCTTCTTGGCAAGCGCCGCTTTTGGCGTTTTGAAGCATCTGCAGGCGTACCGTCTTTCCGAAATAGCGAAATCGGACGGTGAACGCTGCTTGCAGGAGCGTTAAGAGATCGTCGTCCGGAGTGCTCAAAACATTTTGGCATTCCGAACGATTCAGGATTTCATCACGGAGGGCCTTGTTAGCGAGTTCCTGGTAATCGAACATCTGAGTCTCCATTTAAGATTTACCGTTCACATGAGAGTTTGGGTAGCCGACGATACAGCGGCTACGACTGAGGCCGTGGAAAACCTACACGGTTTCGAAGGGAGAAGCAATGCCTTGATACGGCATTGAACGAGGCGGCATCAGGCTGCTTTCGCGAGCGGTAATGCTTTGTCGGCCTTCCAGCCAGGGAAGGGCCACAAAGGTGTTCCAGTTTCCACAACGACGGCAGCGACCGGACCATTCCGTCGATTCTTGCTGGCAGGCCGTGCAGGCGTAGGGGACGACGACACGTTTCTTGAACTGCAGGGCCTTCTTGAGCTCGACAACGGCCTGCTCCGTATGCTGCTTTCTCAAGAAAAGGTTCGCCATGATCTTGTGGTAATCGACCATCTGATCCTGCGGGCCCTCGATCGTCGAAAGTATGTCGAAGGCCTCATCGACCATCTCCAGACGGTAGTAGAGTTTCCCGAGGTAGAACTGCAGAGTTGCATTGCTGGGATCCTGTTGCAATGCCTCTTGATATGTGCGGATGATTTCACTCGGTTCCCCCTGCTCCAGAAAAAGTTCCTCAAGGCGGTGCAGAATGATGACATTCCTGGTTCGGGCATAAACCTTTTTCAGAATTTCGACGGCATCTTTGGTTTTGCCTTCGCGGATCAGGATTTCTCCAAGCCCGATGTACGCGGGAAGGAAAGTTCGGTCTTTCTTGATCGCGCCACGGAAGTAACGCCTGGCTTTATCAGGATGTCCACGCTCCAGAAGCTGCCGTCCCACTTCATACATGCATCCGGTAAGTAGCAATGCCTCGACACGCCGTTCGCTTTCCGGGAGATTGGCCTTCACCAAGCGGTGCTGGATCTCCAGCGCATCGCTCCATTTTTCCAGCCGGATTAACAAGTCGCGCTTCCTCGTCAGCGCCGTGAGGTTGTCAGGCTCAAGCTTGAGGATTTTCTGCAGGGCTTGAAGCGAATCCTCGAATCGCTTGGCGCTTTCTAGGTCCTTGGCCAACTCCAGCAGGATCTCGATATTGCGGTCATCGATACGATGTGCATTCTGATGGAGGCGAATGGCCTCGGCATAGTTACGTTCAGATCGATAGATATTGCCCAACCAAAGGAGGGAATCGATCCGATTGGGATCAATGGCCAAGGCCTTCTCGAAAAGGCCTACGGCGTCATTGGTGCGCTTGGACATAAAGGCATGGGTGCCTTCGCGATGGAGGGCATCCACCTTGTCCTTGCGGCGCTGGAGACGAGTAGACCGCCAATTCCCGATCACATGAACGGTTTGTCGCATGCCGACAGCCAAGGCGACAAGCACGGCACCTATGGCCATGGAAAATACGGCTAGGGTGACGGCGCTCAATTCGAATTCTGTCGATGGACTTGCGCGGACAGTAATCGTGGCGGGGTTAAGTTCGCGAAAATAGCTGTAGAGAAAGATGCCAGCGCTGATAAGAAAAATTGTTGTCAGTAGCCTAAGCATCGCTCTACACCCGTTTCGCGAGGCCTGCCTTTGTCCGTCTGGCCGGTTTCACGCGCGTAGTCACAGGAACCGGCTCTTCACCCGTGATGGGGATACGTTTCGCGTCGGCCCACAGTCGTTCTAGACCATAATGCTGACGGGCGTCCTCTCGAAAGATATGGACCACCACGTCGCCGAAGTCCATGAGCACCCACTGAGACGAGGCTTTCCCTTCAATGCCCAGTGCTGAATTACCCGATTTGGACAAGACGCTGTCCACATGATCGGCTATGGCTCTGGTTTGGCGATCAGATTCCGCAGAGCCCAGGACGATGTAATCGGCTACAGAGGTCAGTTTCGCAACATGGAGGATGAGGACGTCCGTGGCCTTTTTGTCGAGCATCGCCCTCGCGATTGCCAGGGCTGTGGCCTTTGATGTTCGTGCGATCGGTGTCCTCGTCTTATTTGTATAAGCGATACCGAAGTATATAAGATTCCACCAAGGGCGGCAACAGATTTGCCACCGGGAGACCTTGCTTGATTCGCATCCGGATATCCGATGCTGATACGTCAGATGGTGGCAGGACGAGGCATGTCATATTTTTGCTTTCTAACTGGATCTTGAGGGCGGAAATCCGGCCTGAATCAAGGTCGCTAAGAGATTGAGGAGAAAGTGGAGGCAGGAGATCCATAGAGGAGAGGGATTGGAAGGAAGCTCCCTGCCTTGAGATGACTACGAAAGAGCACAGCTGGAGGAGGGTTTCCGGTTCGCGCCAGGTTGGGAAATCGAGGAATGCATCGAGACCGATCAGAAAAGAGAAGTCGGTTTCCGCTCCATACTCTTGCTGCAGGAGCCGAACCGTATCGACCGAGTAGGATTTTCCTGGACGCCGGATCTCGATGTCCGAGATTGCGAAAGACGGTTCGGAGTTGATTGCCAGTTTGACCATTTCGTAGCGGTTCTTGGCAGGGGCAAGGTTTTCCTGAGGCTTGTGGGGGGGGTCGCTTGTTGGAATGAATAGAATGCGATCAAGGGCGAGAACCCGGCGAGTCTGGTGCGCGATGGCCAAGTGGCCGTTATGAATAGGATTGAATGTCCCGCCGAATATGCCGAGATGCTCTCCCGGTACAGGGCGCTGAGTACCTCCTGCTGGGATTTGCGAATCTTGATCGATCATAGCTCAGCACTTCGTCCGTGGGACTAAAGAAGCACTAAATTATTCCGGTGTATAACTTCCTCGTATTCCTGCGGCCCGAGGCGCTGTTGGATTTCTGTCGTTTTCAGGCCTTTGATCTTGGACAGGGTATCCGAGGAAAAATTCACGAGTCCCTTGGCGAACTCTTTTCCGTTTTGATCGAGACAGCCGACCGGATCTCCTGCTTCAAAGAAGCCAGATACATTAACAATACCCGAGGCCAGCAGACTCTTGCCTCGTTTGGTTAGGGCCTCGACGGCTCCCTGATCCAGCGTGACCGTTCCCCGGGCACGAAGGGTGTGGACGATCCAGTGTTTTCGGCTGTTCAGGCGACGCCCTTTAGGCAAGAACAGGCTCCCGCCAGGATTGCCGGAAAGGATCTTCGTCAGAAGTCCGGTCTCTTGTCCGTTCAGGATCAAAGTGGCCACACCGTATTCGCCGACCTTTTTGGCTGCACGAACCTTAGTGGCCATGCCGCCTGTTCCTTCGAACGTCGAGGAGACGCCGGCTCTTCGCTCGATGTCTTCGTTGATCTCGCTGACCAGGGGGATGAGCTGCGCTGAAGGATTTTTCCGCGGGTCTTCGGTAAATAATCCGTCGATGTCGGACAAGATCACGAGGAGGTCCGCGTCGACGAGATGGGCGACATCGGCGGCTAACGTGTCGTTGTCCCCGACACGGATCTCGTCAACAGCCACGGTATCGTTCTCATTGACGATCGGCACGACGCCGAACTCTAGAAGCGCTGCCAGGGTATGTCTTGCGTTCAAGAAACGTCGCCGATCAGCAAGGTCGTGGTGCGTTAGGAGGATCTGTGCGACCTTGAGGCCCAATCGTTCGAAGGATTTCTCATAGGCCCACATCAGTCGGCTCTGGCCGACGGCAGCGGCTGCTTGTTTGACCGGCAGATTCTTGGGGTATTCTTTGAGCCCCAGCTTCTTGATGCCGGAAATGATCGCGCCGGAAGAAACGATCAGGACCTCTCGTCCATTTGACCGCAAAGCAGCGATCTCGTCTGCCAGTTGATCGATTCGTTCCGGCTGCAAACCGGTCTGTCGTGAGGAAACAAGGCTGCTGCCGATCTTAACGACGATGCGTTTGGATTGTTTTAAGATTTCGTCTCGCATGGTGCCGTCCGTAATTGCCCTATGCGCTGTCCGACAAAGGTAACCAACTCGGCCAGTCCTTCTCTGGTTGCGGATGAAATGGGTAGGCAACGATATCGACGGCGCTTGCAATAGGCCTGCAGCGTTTTGAGTTTTTCTCCCGCGCCGGCCGCGTCGATTTTCGTTGCCACGATTGCAAATGGTCTCTTGGCTAGCGAGGAGTCGTAGGAGGCCAATTCATTCCGCATGACTTCGAAGCTTGCAACCGGGTCTTCAGCCGCCCATTCCGATACATCGATCAAGTGGAGGAGCATAGACGTCCGTTCAATGTGGCGCAAGAACTGAATGCCAAGGCCTTTCCCTTCATGTGCGCCCTCGATTAACCCAGGAATATCCGCTACGACGAAGCTCCGGTCTTCACCGTAGCGGACGACGCCGAGGTTCGGCACCAATGTCGTGAACGGATAGTCGGCAATCTTTGGGCGCGCTGCCGAAATAGTAGCGATTAATGTGGATTTCCCTGCATTCGGGAAACCCACCAGTCCGACATCGGCGAGGAGTTTCAACTCAAGGCGCAGGTGGCGTTCTTCGCCTTCTGTCCCTTGCTCGAAGTTCGTCGGGACTCGGTTTGTGGAGGTGGCGAAATGGCTGTTGCCTCGTCCACCTTTCCCTCCGAGGGCGATCGTCGCCGTTTCTCCGTCAGCCACCAAGTCTGCCAACACCTCTCCCGACTCCTCATCGTAGATAACGGTCCCGACCGGGAGCAGGATGTTGACGGATTTGCCCCTGCGGCCCGTACAGTTGGAACCGCTCCCGGGTTTCCCATCTTCTGCCTCATAGTGTCGCTGATAGCGCAGATCAAGGAGCGTCGTGAGCCTGTTCGAGGCGGTAAAGATGATGTCGCCTCCATTCCCTCCATCCCCTCCGTCTGGGCCTCCCCGAGGGACGAACATTTCCCGACGGAAGCTGCAGCTCCCGTCGCCGCCGCCGCCCGCTTTAACTGTAATTTTGACTTCGTCGACGAACATAGGGGAGCAGTTCAATGAGATGCGCGAACGAACAGCACCGGGAGAAATCCCCATGGCTAGTGGCCCTGCAGGGAGCCTCTCGGTGCGTCAATGCTTTGACTCAGAAGAAAGGAAGTATGCCGGTTACGACGTCGCAGGTGCGGGGTAGACGCTGACCTTCTGTCGCGCACGTCCGCCCTCGAACTTGACGATTCCCGTCACGCGGGCGAAAAGGGTGTGGTCCTTGCCGAGGCCGACATTGAAACCGGGGAAAAACTTGGTCCCACGTTGGCGGACGATGATCGCCCCAGCCTTGACGGTTTCACCGCCGAATGCCTTGACTCCAAGATATTGCGGATTGCTGTCCCGACCGTTTCTCGATGAACCGCCGCCTTT
>NZ_CDLUDY010000042.1:0-10812 GCF_975968855.1 Petrachloros mirabilis | reverse complement strand
GGACCAAACGGCGCTTGCCGAAGCCGAAGTCGAGTACGAAGACCATACGTCACCCTCAATTTATGTGAAGTTCCCGCTGGTGACTCCCCCAAAAATTCTTTCTTCAACATCGGTCTTTCATCTTGAATTTCCGGCAGACGTCGAACGTGCATCGGTCGTCATCTGGACAACGACGCCATGGACGCTTCCGGCAAACCAAGCGGTCTGCCTTCATCCGGACATCGACTATGTGTTTGTTCAGGTCGGGAAAGAAGTGCTGATTCTCGCCGAGAAACTGTTGCCCGATGTGGTTGCAAAATGCCAGCTTTCTGGTCACCGGGTGCTCGGTACCAGAAAAGGTAGTCAGAATTTTCATGGACTGGAAACCCACAGGCCGGTCAGCACCGGCCTTTCACCAATATTACTCGGTGACTTTGTCACTCTCGAGCAGGGGACAGGCTGTGTGCATATCGCGCCGGGTCACGGCATGGATGACTACATTCTTGTGTTGGAGCACAATGCCAAGGCGTCGCCCGGAGAACGACTCGAGATTCTCGCGCCGGTTGATAACGCGGGTCGGTTCACGGACGTTGTGAAGGAGTTTGCCGGCCAACATGTCTTCAAGGCCAATCCTGGGATTGTTGAGTTGCTCAAGGCGAACGGGAAACTGCTGGGGCATGGATCGGTCGGCCACTCCTATCCCCACTGCTGGCGCTGCAAGAGCCCGGTCATCTTCCGGGCCACCGAACAGTGGTTCGTCTCGATGGAAAAGAACGACCTCCGCCAGGAGACTCTGGCGGAAATCAACCGGGTCCAGTGGATTCCGCCCTGGGGGAAGGACCGGATCAACGGCATGATCGCCAATCGTCCCGATTGGTGCCTCTCCCGTCAACGTGTCTGGGGCGTGCCGATTCCCGGGTTCACTTGTACCGGCTGCCGACATGTATCAGCTGATCCCGCCGTTATCGAACACATTGCTTCTGTGATGGAGACTAAAGGAGCCGATGTCTGGTTCGAACAGACTGCCGCCCAGTTGCTGCCTGCTGGAACAAAGTGCCCTCAATGCGGCAGGAATGATTTCGAAAAAGAGCATGACATCTTGGATGTCTGGTTCGAGTCTGGCGTGAGCTACGCGGCGGTGCTCAAACCAAGGAAGTGGTGGCCGGCGGATCTTTACTTGGAAGGGTCGGACCAGCATCGTGGCTGGTTCCACAGCGCGCTCTTAGCCGGGGTCGTCACGGATCGGCGAGCTCCCTATAAGGCGGTGTTGACACACGGCTTTGTTCTTGACGGGCAGGGGAAGAAGATGTCGAAGTCCGCCGGCAATGTCGTCGCGCCCCAGGATGTTATTAAACAATCGGGTGCGGAGATTTTGCGTCTCTGGGTCTCAGCGCAGGACTATCGGGAGGACTTGCGCATTTCGACGGAAATCCTGACCCATCTGATCGAAGCCTACAGGAAGATCCGCAACACGTGTCGATTTCTTCTGAGCAACCTGTACGACTTCGACCCGACGATGCACCGAGTCTCCTACGACCAACTACCGGAACTTGATCGTTGGGCATTGATGCGACTGGAAGAGTTGAAGAAGAAGGTCAGTAAAGCCTATGAGGAGTGCGAGTTTCACACGATCTATCACGCCCTCAATAATTTCTGCTCGGTGGACCTCAGCGCGATCTATCTCGACATTCTCAAGGACCGCCTATACACGTTTCGCGCTGACTCACCTCTGCGGCGCGGTTCTCAGACCGTCCTATACGATATAATTGTGGCAATGACCAAGTTGATGGCACCGGTGCTTAGTTTCACGGCAGATGAAATCTGGCGTTCACTCTCAAGGCAGATCGGCGAATCGTTAGGGCCTGTCAGCGTCCACCTGAGTGAATTCCCTGAGGCATGTCCTGAATGGTCGGACTCCAAGTTGGCGGAGCGATGGGAGAAGCTCCTGGGGTTCCGAACGCTTGTGCAAGGTGTTTTGGAAGTGAGCCGGAGAGACAAGGTGATTGGCTCTTCGCTCGAAGCAGCGGTGGAGTTACGAGCGAACGCCAGTGACCTGGCGTTCCTCAAATCGTATGAACGGGATCTTCCGACGGTCTTCATCGTGTCGCAAGTGAATCTGATTGCAAGTGGCGAACCGACTGCTCTTCTTGGCATTGTGGCCAGCAAGTCATCGTATGGGAAATGCGAACGCTGCTGGAATTATCGTGAAGCGGTGGGGGCGCAAGAGAACCATCCCACACTCTGCGATCGCTGCGTGGAGGCCGTAACGTGAGTCGAGGAACTCGGTATGTTCTTCTCGCCATGATCGGTCTTGCCGTTGTTTTCGTCGATCAAGCGACGAAACAGTGGGTGATGCAATCCATGAGATTGCACGAGTCGATCACGGTGATTCCGAATCTCTTCAGCCTGACTTATATTCGAAACCCCGGAGCTGCATTCGGGCTGCTAGCGGGCAGCAGCAACGCCTTTCGGATGGTGTTTTTCGGCATTACCTCGCTGTTTGCCCTGGCATTGCTCGGTACCATTTTGGTTCGCTTGCCCGAAAAGGACTGGGTGGGGCAGTTGAGTATTGCGGGGATCTTGGGCGGCGCAATCGGCAATTTGATCGATCGCCTACGATTCGGCGAAGTGATCGACTTTTTAGACGTGTACATCGAATCCTACCACTGGCCGGCTTTCAATGTGGCGGATTCTGCCATCAGTGTCGGGGTCGTCTGCCTCATTATCCATTTCGCACTGGAGCGGAAAGAAACGCCGCTTCCCACACCTGAAACACCTTCTTCTTCCGTGTAACCGTCAGGTGCATGAGGAAGGATGAGGCCCTCCGTCATTCCCTCTCGCACTGGTAACAAACACGCAGACGGTATCTGAGGAGGTCTTTGGACCGGCGCAGCGTTACAGACCGAATACGTAGAGAACTATCAGTCCCATTACAATTCGGTAGTAGGCAAAGGGTCTGAGCGTGTGGCGTTTGACGAACGTGAGAAATGCGGCAATGACGATCCAGGCGACCACAAACGATACCACGAGCCCGATTCCCAACGCGATGTAGTCATCAGGGCGGAACAGACCGCGCGATTTCCACATTTGATAGCAGGTCGCCACGATGAGGGTTGGGAGTGCCAGAAAAAAAGAGTATTCCGTGGCGACTTTTCGATCCAAGCCGGTGAGCAAGCCGCCGATGATGGTTGATCCGGAACGTGACATTCCAGGAATCAATGATGCACATTGGGCCAATCCAATGAGAACAGCATTGCGGAGACCGACCTGTTCGAGTTGCTGGATCTTCGGCACAGTGCGACGCGCCTCCACAATCAGGATGATGAATCCCCCTAGGATCGAAGTGACGGCGACTGTCTGGGGGCTGAAGAGATGGGATTTGATCCAGCCATGGGTGACAAACCCGACCAGGCCTGCCGGCAGGAATGCAGCGCCCAGGCCCAGGATGAACCAGAGGTGGGGGTGTTTCTCCATAGAAAGTGTCAACGCACGACTCCAAGACTGCTGCGCTCCCGAGGCCAGCGTTCGGCGCAATTCGCCTTGTTCGCTAACGGCGTTGGAAAGTAAGGTTTTCAGTTTCTCCCGTTCATAGACGACGACGGCGAGAATGGCGCCAAGCTGGATCGAAATTTCGGCATTGGAGGCGACATCTCCGGTAAACCCGAGTGCGTGACCGACCAAAATGAGGTGTCCGGTCGAGGAAACGGGCAAAAATTCTGTCAGGCCTTCGACGATGCCGAGAACAACTGCGAGGGCCGGGCCCCATTCGTTCATGAGGGTCCTTGTCGACGAGGTGTACGAGTGCGAAGCGGATGTGAATCTTGGGCATAATCACAAAGTGTTTTCGTTCAGTCAAGCGGAGTGAGGAAATCGGCAGCTGACATCATGCTGTAATTGCCCGTGGGCATCAGGGCTGTAATTCAGTTGACAAAGTTTCGAGCTTGGCATACAGAGTAATACACGTAGACAAATGTTGTGCGATAAGTCGATTCCGGTGATTGGGCGCCGAGTGCGTCTGACTCAAGGGGAGGATCAGATGAAATCTGTGTGGATGACGGCAGTTGCCATGGTTGGAGCTCTGTCATTGGTGGGCTGCGTCGCGGAAAGCAAATATCAAAACGCGTTGTCGGAGGCCGAATCGGCGAAAACTGAACTGGCGACGACGCGGGCTCAGAAGAGCGCGTTGGAGCAGCAAGTGAAGACGCTCAAAGAGCTCAATGTGAAGTTCGGAAATGAAGCCCAGGCTGCACACGATGAGCTCGAGCGTATACAGTACGGGCGGGATAAAGAACGCGCGAGCATCGAAGCCCGGACAAAGGAACTTGAGAGCAGGGTTAAGCAGTTGGCCTCACAGAATCGTGCATTGCGGCAGGAATACGATGATGCCAAACGTCATAACGAAACTCTGAAAGCTCTTGTCGCACGCTACCAAAAAGAGTTGAAGGATCAATCCCGTTCGACGACAGGTTCTCTTGCTCCTTCGATGACGCCAGCCCCGGCTCCAAGCTCATCTCCTGCGCCGTCTGCTTCTGCTCCAGCATCAAGAGCCTTGATGAACCTGAACAAAGCCTCGTCCAGCGAGATGGTGTTGTTGCTCGGTCTTTCAAAAGATGTCGCGGATCGCATCATCAATAACCGTCCATATAAGGTGAAGGGTGAATTGGTGGCGAAGAAGCTGGTCTCAAAAGAGACGTTCGACATGATCAAAGACCGCATCAGCGTCAGTCAGTAAGACCGGAGACGAGTTTGACGAGTCGGCAGGCCGTCCACTTCTCAAGTGGGCGGCCTGTTCTGTTTTGACGACTCGCACTATAGGTGATTCCCATGAATCTTCTTGTTACAATGAGCGTTATAATGGCTGCGAATTGGAGGGAGAGACGATGCGCCGGGGCTTGATGATCGTCGCCGTATTAGGCGTGGGTTTGGCGATCGCGGGCTATGTATTCTTCAACGGAGAGCGAAAAGAGCCGATCCGATATCGGACGGCGACCGTTGAGCGAGGCGAGATCATTTCCCTCGTCACGGCGACTGGCACGATCAACCCGGTGGTCGCTGTACTAGTAGGCACGCAAGTATCCGGCATGATTAAGAGTCTGCATGCTGATTTCAACTCCAGCGTAAAGGCCGGCGAAGTTATCGCCATCATTGATCCCGAGCCATTCAGGGCTCGCCGTGACCAGGCTATCAGCAATCTAGAAATGGCGAGAGCGAACCTCGCGCGCGCCAGGACCGATCAAGCGCAGCGAAAACGTGAGCTGCAGCGCGTGAAGTCACTTGCCGCACAGCAGTTCGTCTCGCAAAATGATGTGGATGTCGCCGTGACAAATGCGCAAGGCGCTGCTGCGCAAGTCAATGTGGCGATGGCTCAGGTCAAACAGGCAGAGGCCTCGCTGAATGCCGCTGAATTGGAGTTGAAATATACGACGATCCGCTCGCCGGTCGATGGCATTGTGGTGGCGAGAAATGTTGAAGTCGGTCAGACCGTCGCAGCGAGTTTTGCCACGCCGAATCTCTTTCTCATTGCGAATGATCTGACGAAGATGCAAGTCGATACTAATGTGAGCGAATCGGACATCGGCGGGATTACGGAGGGGAAAGACGCCACCTTTACCGTAGATGCCTATCCCGGCATTCCGTTTTCGGGAACGATCCGCCAGGTCAGGCTTGCACCGATCAACGTCCAAAACGTCGTTACCTACAACGTCGTTGTCGGTGTGGATAATAAGGATCTCCGCTTGAAGCCGGGGATGACCGCTAACGTGTCAATTGTTGTGGCACAACGTGAGGATGTGCTGAAGGTGCCGAATGCTGCGATCCGGTTCATACCGCCCAAGTCGGACCAAAATGATTTCAGTCGTGGTGAGCGACGCGTCAGTCAGGTCGAAGGGGCAGGCCGAGTCATTCCAAGCGGAGGAACCGGAGCTCCCTCACGGACTCTCTGGAAGCACGACGACAAAGGCGAGTTGAGCTCAGTAACAGTTCAAACCGGCATTTCCGATGGCATTGCTACCGAGATCCTGTCCAACGAGCTCTCTGAGGGCGACGAGGTTATTGTAGGAATTGTACAATCTCGGGGGGGCAGGCGAGGTAGCGAATTGCCTCCAGGGTTCGGATCGAGTCGTCAGCGACGCTCTCGTAGGTAGTCGGAGCATGTGATGTGTTGAGAAGCTTAAGCCTGAAGTCCAGCAAGAAGCTTTCACCTCCGTCCGAATCTCTCCTGCCATGGCTCCATTAATCCAATGTGAAGATCTCTGGAAGGTCTACCGTGTCGGCGACGTGGAAGTCCATGCCTTACGAGGCCTTAGCCTGACTATCCAGCATGGAGAGTTTGTCGCTGTCATGGGATCGTCCGGCTCCGGAAAGTCGACGCTGATGAATATCCTAGGTTGTCTCGACCACCCTACTCGTGGCCTCTATTTGCTCAATGGTATCGATGTAGGAAAGCTTCGTCCGGACCGGTTGGCGGAGATCCGGAATCAGCAGATCGGATTCGTGTTTCAGAGCTTTAACCTGATTCCGCGAACAAGCGCTATCGAAAACGCACAGTTGCCGTTGTTCTACAGAGGGCTTTCTCTCAAGGAACAGCGAGCTAAGGCGGCCACTGCTCTTCACCGAGTCGGACTCAGCGGCCGGGAACACCATTATCCCACGCAACTCTCCGGTGGGCAGCAGCAGCGGGTGGCAATTGCCCGTGCTCTCGTTACAACCCCTGCTCTCCTGTTGGCGGACGAACCGACAGGCAATCTGGATACGCAGTCCAGTCGGGAAATCATGGGGTTCTTGGACGATCTAAACCGTGAGGGGATCACCATCATCCTCGTGACCCATGAAGTCGACATCGCCGCCTATGCTCATCGCGAAATCGTTATCCAGGATGGACAGGTTTTGAGCGATCGTGTGACAAAACGGGGATCTCGGACAATCGAGGTGTAGATGGGCGCGTTTATATGGCTCACGGTGCTGACGGCGTTGAGGATCTTAGGGCGCAACCGCCTACGGGCCGGATTGACGATGCTGGGTATCGTGATCGGCGTGGCTGCGGTGATCGCAATGGTCAGCATCGGGGAGGGGGCGAAGCGCGCGGTTCAAGCGCAGATCGCGACAATGGGAACCAATGTGATAATTATTTTCCCGGGGTTTACTTCGGCCAGCGGCGTGCATGGAGGACAAGGTTCCGCTGTTACACTGACGGTATCGGACGCCATCGACTTGAAAAAGCGAATTCCTCTATTGGCTGATACGGGCTGGGCCAGGAGGGATGTGATGCAGATTATCAACGGGAACCGAAATTGGAATGGTCCTGTGAATGGGATTTCTCCGAGCTATTTGACGATCCGAGATTGGTCTTTCACGAGCGGGGGACCGTTCACGCAAACAGATCTTGATAGCGCAGCCCGAGTTGCTTTGGTCGGGCAGACTGTCGTCGAGAATCTATTTGATCCGGGAGAGGAGCCGGTCGGGGCGACGATACGTATCAAAAACGTGCCGTTCCGCGTTATCGGCGTCCTCGCTCCGAAAGGGCAGTCCGCTCAAGGTTCGGATCAGGACGATGTCATCTTCATTCCATTTACTACGGCGGAGCGGAAGGTGTTCGGGACTTCTTTTCTCGGATCAGTGGGCGCGTTGTTCGGCACTACCGATCATGTGGATGACCTGCCGATGGCGGCCGAACAAATTCGTGAAGTGTTGCGGGCTCGTCACCGCTTGCAACCAGACCAGCACGACGATTTTACGGTGAGAACACAAGTTGATATCGGGAAGGTGCAGGAAGGGACCAGTCAGACGCTTACAGTGATGCTCTTTTCAATCGCTTCGGTCTCGCTCTTGGTCGGTGGAATCGGGATCATGAATATTCTCTTGGTATCGGTCACAGAGCGGACGAAAGAAATCGGTGTGCGCATGGCGGTCGGTGCCAAACGTCACCATATCGTGATGCAGTTTCTGATCGAGGCGATGACGTTGAGTCTGGTAGGTGGTGCGTTGGGGATCCTGATCGGAGTGGTCGGGGCTAAATTGACGACTGTGGTGGCGGGGTGGCCCACCATAATTTCAGGCGATGTGATTGCTGTGGCGTTTGTGTTCTCGCTCGTGGTCGGTCTCTTCTTTGGATTATACCCTGCGAACAAGGCCTCTCGTCTGAATCCGATCGAAGCCCTCCGTTACGAATAATCCAGCCAATTCTAAGGTTGGCTTGTAAATCTACGGGACGATACTAAAACTTTGTAGTCGTAGCCAAACTCACTTCAATACGGGGGTTGGCTTTGTCGACATGCTTGTACAGGTGAGTCTCAACGATGCGATTGTCGTTGACCCCGAGGCCTTCGCAAAGGGCATCCTGGGCGATCTTGAGCCCGCCGTCAACATCGCGCCGGAGAGCTGATGAAAAGTAGAAGCGGATCGTCAAGGCCAGCGAAGATGCCTGAAGTTTGGAAAGGAGTGCTGTTCGTCGAGGAGTCTCTGCCAAGCTTAACCAGACAAGTTGTCCGACTTGCGACTTGTAGTTTCGTCCCGCAGACGACAGCAGACGCCGGCCATTGACCGTGGCGTATTGATGATTGATGCTTGGCGGAACCGGCAGGGTCAAGGCAAACGATGCGTGCGACGGCTCAAGGTTCATTGGCGACGTCGGAAGTCGCTGTGGTGTGGGAAATATGCTCCGATTAACCGACGCGATTTTGCCGGTGGCGGTGCGACGAGGATTGGGTATGAGTCGAATCGAAAGTTTCGAGTCCGAGAAGCGGGGTGGGCGCCGATAAGTTGGCATGGAAAGGGTCAGAGCAAATTAAGGATCTTTGCCATATTCTGCTCGTATCTCTCCTCAGAGCGAGAGATGTAGCGGCGCCATTCGCTCGGGTTCCAGATTTCCATGCGGTGATAGAGACCTACCAGGATGATCTCCTGATCTTCGTCGAGCGGCACGAGTTTGCGCAAACGACCGGGAATGAGAATCCGTCCGGTCTTGTCGATTTCTGAAGTGCCGGCTTCGGACACGACGAAGTGCATGAATAGGCGGCTCTGTTCTTCGTCCAATGTCGTCTTCGTCCGTTCGAGCACCTTGCCCCATTCTGTCATGGAGTAGATGAGAATAGATTCTTCCGGTCCCTTCAGGAAGACGACTGCCTGCCCCTCTGATTCGACCTGTTCCCGGATCGGCGAAGGCACAATGAACCGACCCTTCTCGTCGACCTTGCAAAGATATTCTCCTGCAAACATCAGTGCAACGTCTCCCTTATGAGGCGAGGGGACCTGTGGTCCGCTCGCGTATCCACTGCTCGAGATCCGAACGCACGAATCGCCATTCTTTACCGAGCTTGAATGCTGGAATTTGGTGATTCTTTAAATAGCGGTAGAGTGTCCGCTGGGTGATCTTCAAGTAGCGACAGGTCTCCTCTGCCGTCATTAACTCGCTCTTGGGGTTTTTGGGCATTGGAAAACCGTCGAGGGAATCTTTTCATGTGCCTTACAGGGCTCCGGACTGCCCACAGATTAGGAAAAACAGCCGGATCTGTCAAGTGAAAATATATGACAGTATATGTTAAATGGCGTCAGATACGTCCATATTCGACGAGTCGGTATCCGGAGATTCCATGGCACCAGCCACATCTTCGCCGAGATCTTCTCCCATCTCATCCCCCATCTTTTTCATGAAGCGCTCCATGCTCTCCGGGTCGCTTTCATCGAGTCCGGCCAGAGTGCCTGGATCGGCAAGGGAGGCCAGTCTTGCCTCTTCGGACTTCGGCGACGCGAATCGGGACAGCAAGCGTTCAAGCCGGGTTCCCTGGCAATGAGTGCAAACAGGTGGTGTGGGATGAGCAAGGCTTAGAACGAGGATAGTGCTACGTTTCTTACAGTCCAGGCATCGGTATTCAAAAAGCGGCATGGATTACAGTCCCAACTGGGAGTTCGGTGTAACAGGGTGCCTGGCTAAGATTCGATCCGGAACCAGGCTCGAGTCGATCGTTCGGGCCAGTGTGATGGCTGATACCGATTCGGCTCCTACCTTTAAAAGAGTCTTGGCACATTCGTTGAGCGTGGCTCCAGTGGTAAATACGTCGTCGACTAGGAGGATGCGCCGACCGATCACGGTGGGTGGGTTCCGGACTGCGAAGGCTCGCCGAAGATTGCGGAGACGCTCGTGGCGGGTCAATGTCGTTTGCGGGTCGGTTGCGACAACGCGAATTAGGGTGGTGGCCAACACCGGGAGGCCCATATGGCGGCCGATCTGGTCGGCGAGCAACAGAGATTGATTGAATTCTCTGGCTCGTAACCGACTCGGATGCAAGGGCACCGGTACGACAACGTCTGCCTTGATTGAGGCGGGCATCGAGCGGATCATGAGAGAGGCGAGGGGTTTAGCCATGCCGACTTTGCCGCGATACTTGAACGAGCAAATGGCATTCTGTAACGGCCGGATATATGGGAAGAGGGTCCAGGCCCGTTGGTAGACGGGAGGCCGTTCAAGGCAGTCCTGGCACTTGTGATCAGGCGTCCATGAGACGGCAGACGACGAGATGAACGGCTGGTCGCAACAGACGCAGGATGGACCGGTCAATGGTTGGATTTCTTCCCAGCAGGGCCGGCAGACGAACGGAATCGGGTCACTGCCCAATATGCGACTGCAGCCGATGCATTCCACCGGCATTATGAATCGCAAGGCCTGACGATACCATTGGATGAAGTGATTGCGCCCGTAGGTTTGTAGCATCTCTATGCTCTGGAATGATTTTGCAGCTGTCTCTATCTTGCTTTTCATCGTCTGTCAAGGTTGTTGCCTGCTAAAGGGGTGTGGTATACGAAATGACTCCAAAAGCAAAGGAGCCCTGCCTTTAGCAT
>NZ_CDLUDY010000041.1:0-13314 GCF_975968855.1 Petrachloros mirabilis | reverse complement strand
CGAGGCGCCCGTTCCCCCATCGTGGCCTGCGATGAGCACCATGTCGGCCTTTGCCTTGGCTACTCCCGCTGCGATGGTACCGACCCCGGCCTCGGAGACGAGCTTGACGGAGACGCGGGCCTTCGGATTGGCCATTTTGAGATCATAGATCAACTGGGCAATGTCCTCGATCGAGTAGATGTCGTGGTGCGGCGGTGGCGAGATGAGCGTCACTCCGGGGGTCGTGTGGCGGACGCGGCCGATCTCCCCGCTCACCTTGTGGCCGGGCAGCTGTCCGCCTTCGCCCGGCTTTGCCCCCTGGGCGATCTTGATCTGCAGTTCCCGCGCATGGGTCAGGTAGTCGGCGGTGACGCCGAACCGTCCCGAGGCCACCTGCTTGATGTAGCTATTCTTCGAATCGCCGTTAGGGAGCGGAATGAACCGTTCGGGATCTTCACCGCCCTCGCCGGTATTGCTCTTGTCGCCCAAGCGGTTCATGGCGATCGCGAGGGTTTCGTGAGCTTCCTTGCTGATGGAGCCGAAGGACATGGCGCCGGTGTTGAAACGTTTGACAATCTCGCTGGCCGGTTCGACTTGCTCGAGCGGGATCGGCTCCGGAGCGCACTTGAAATCGAGCAGGCCGCGAAGGTTCGACCGGCGTTTGCTCTCGTCGTTGACCAACTGAGCGAACTCCGCATAGGTCTTCGGATCGTTCGATCGGCTCGCATGTTGCAACTTGTAAATCGTGTCCGGATTCCAGTTATGGTGCTCGCCCTGGATGCGGTAATGGATCTCGCCGCCGAAATCGAGCTGACGGATCGCGGCCGGGGTGTAGGCAATTCGATGCCGCCGCAACGTCTCTTCACCGATCTCACGAATCCCGACCCCCTCCAGGCGCGAGGGAGTTCCGGTGAAGTACCGGTCGACCAATTCATGGTTCAACCCGATCGCTTCGAAAATCTGGGCGCCGCAGTAGGACTGTACCGTCGAAATGCCCATTTTCGAAAAGATCTTGAGCAGGCCCTTGTTGATCGCCTTGATGAACTTGCCTTCCGCCGTCTGCGCATCGAGCCCTTCCGGCAGATAGTTGTCCCGCTCCATATCGACGAGGGTCTCAAACACCAAGTACGGGTTGATCGTGCCGGCGCCATAGCCGATCAAGCAGGCGAAGTGATGTACGTCGCGCGGCTCGCCGGTTTCCAAAATGAGTCCGACTTCGGTTCTCGTACATTCCCTCACCAGATGATGGTGCAGTGAGGAGATGCCGAGCAGGCTCGGAATCGGCGCCCACTCTTCGTTGACGCCCCGGTCGCTGAGAATCAGGAATTTGTATCCTTCCTTGATTGCCTGGGAGGCCTGCTTGCAGAGATCGTCAACCGCCGCGCCGAGCCCGTTTGGTCCTTCGGCGACGCGGAACAGCATGCGCAAGGTTTTGCTCTTGAAGTGCGGATCGGAAATCCCGCGGATCTTCTGGAGGTCGGCATTCGTCAAGATCGGCTGCTGCACCTTGATGCGTCGGCAGGATTCTGGCGACTCTTCCATTAAATTGGGCTTGGGGCCGATATTCGTCACGAGCGACATGACGAGCTGCTCGCGAATCGGATCGATCGGTGGATTGGTCACCTGGGCGAAAAGCTGCTTGAAGTACTTAAAGAGTAATTGCGGCCGGTCCGAGAGCACGGCGAGCGGCGTATCTGTCCCCATGGACGACACCGCTTCTTCGCCGGTTACGATCATCGGCGTCAGCACCATCTTGAGCTCTTCGACCGTATATCCGAAAGCCTGTTGCCGCTGGCGGATCGTTGGATGGTCCGGCTGGGGAACATTGAGCGGCTCCGGTAACTCATCGAGCGAAACGCCGTGCTGCGTCACCCAACTCCGATACGGCTTGCGGCCGACGATATCGGCTTTGATCTCTTCGTCGTCGATGATCCGTCCTTGCACCGTATCGACCAGGAACATGCGTCCCGGTTGCAGCCGGCCCTTCATGCGGATGTCTTTCGCCTCAGCCGGCAGCACGCCGGCTTCCGAGGCCAACACCACGAGCCCGCCGGTCGTGACCTGATACCGGCAAGGACGAAGGCCGTTACGGTCCAATGTCGCGCCGATCATTTTGCCGTCGGTGAAACAGACGGCAGCCGGACCGTCCCACGGCTCCATCATTGCCGCATGGTACTGGTAGAAGCCACGGCGGTCCAAATCCATGTGCGGATTCGATACCCAGGGCTCGGGAATCAGCATCATCATCGCGTGCGGTAACGAGCGGCCTCCCAACAACAAAAATTCCAACGCATTATCGAGACATGCGGAATCGCTTTGCTGCTCATAGACAATCGGGAAGAGCTTTTCCATATCCTCCCCGAACAATTCCGAATGAAGCCGTCCTTGACGGGCTTTCATCCAGTTCACATTGCCCTTCAGCGTGTTGATCTCGCCATTGTGGCAAATGTGCCGATAGGGATGGGCAAGCGGCCAGGTCGGGAATGTGTTGGTGCTGAACCGCGAATGGACAAGCGCCAAAGCGCTCACCATGCTGGAGTCTTTGAGATCTTGATAGTAATCCGCCATCTGGTGCGGCAGCAGGAGTCCTTTATAGACAATGGTGCTCGAAGAGAGGCTTGGAATATAGAAATGTTCGCGGCCTTCTATAGCCGATTCGCGGATGGCCTTTTCTACCAATTTGCGGATGATGTAAAGCTTCCGTTCGAATTGCCCTTCGTTCAGGACTTCACGCGCAATGAAGACCTGCCGCATGAATGGTTCGGTCTTCCTCGCTTGCACACCGATCGCATCACTCTTGACCGGCACATCGCGCCAGCCGAGCACCCTCGCGCCCTCCTGTTCGATAATCTTGTCGAACAGCCGCTCGCATTTCTGACGAGCTGCCTGATTCGGCGGCAGGAATACCTGCCCCACTCCGTATTCACCGGCATTCGGAAGCTTCACACCGATATCACCGGTCGCCCGCTTCAAAAACTCGTGGGGAACTTGCAACAAGATTCCTGCGCCATCACCCGTATGGGGATCGCAACCTTGTGCACCGCGATGCGTCAGATTCTCAAGGACCTGGAGACCGTGGCGAACGATCTCATGGGATTTCTGCCCTTTGATGTTTGCCACGAACCCGATCCCGCAGGAATCTTTTTCCTGCTGAGGGTCGTAGAGCCCTTGCCTCCGTGGAAGCCCTGGGAGTTCCATCATTCGTATCTCGTGAAAAAGGCTGGTCTTTTCCTGCTGGACAGAGGCCCTACCGAGAGGAATCAGGGACAAAGAATCCCTTTACTCTTGAGGCATTATCCGTTCCAAATGAGTGACTCAGATTAATGGAAGGGTGAATATTCTGTCAAGGGAAGCTAATGCCTGTTTTGGCGGGCATTCCCTTGACTTTGTTTCCCCCTCTGCCCTACCATCCGCCGCATGCCACACGGTCCTCTCACCTCAACGATCCACAGCATGGCGGACGTGTGGGAAGCCTATCGCCAGGAGTTGGATGGAGTTGAGATTCAGGTCCGTAGCAACCTGACATCGAGCGTCACCCTCGTCAATACCGTCGCCGCCCATATCCTCACCAGCGGCGGGAAACGCATCAGACCCCTTCTGCTTCTTTTGAGCGCCAGACTCTGCGGGTATGGCGGTCGCGAGCACCACCAACTGGGAAGTCTGGTCGAATTCATCCACACCGCGACACTGCTGCATGATGATGTAGTCGATGACGCCGATCTCCGCCGAGGCAAGCGAACCGCCCGAAAAGTTTGGGGAAATCAGATCAGCATCCTTGTCGGCGACTACTTGTATTCCCAGGCCATGTGCAAGGTCGTCGAGTTTCGTAGCCAAAGCATTAACGAGGTCCTTGCAGAGGCTTGTAAGAAAATGGCGGAAGGGGAAGTTCTCCAACTCTATTACAATGGGAACCCCGCCATTCCTGAAGCGGATTACATCAAGATTGTCGAACATAAAACAGCAGGGCTCATTGCTGCTTCATGCCGTATGGGCGCAATCCTCGCCGATGCTACGGAGGCTCAACAAGATGCCCTCTTCCGGTTCGGCCAGTTTCTTGGAATCGCTTTTCAAGTGGCTGATGACACCCTCGACTATACGGCCAACGGGGATAGTCTGGGGAAAACTCTTGGGCAGGACCTTCGGCAGGGGAAAGCCACGTTACCATTGCTCCATCTGCTACGGAACTGTTCCGAATCCCACCGGCAGATGATCAAAGATCGAATGGAAACCCGCACGATTACGGATGAAGACCTGCAACGGCTGATCCAACTGATGGGAGAATATGGCTCCATTGCCTACGCGATGGACCGAGCCCAGTCGTATATAGCTGCAGCCAAGCAGGAACTGGATACGTTTGAAGACAGCACGGCTAAACGAGCCCTCTCGGTAGCGGCCGATTACATGGTGACCCGCGACAGGTAGCCGTTTCCCGTGCGGTCCCATGCGCACTTGCTTGGGACGGGCAACGCACGGATAACGGTCCACCCTCTCAGTTTTTATCCATACCCTTACCCTTATTCAGGGAGAATAGGACTGCGCATGGCACTGATTATTCCGTTTCGTGGAATGTTGTATGATCCCTCTGTTGTCGGCACCGTTCGTGATGTCGTCGCTCCTCCCTATGACATCATCGACCAAGCAGGGCAAAAGGCATTACACGACCGCCATCCCCACAATATCATTCGACTTGAACTGGGGATCGACAAACCCGGCGACAACGCCTCCTGCAACCGCTATACACGCGCAGCGGACACCCTGCATGATTGGATTAAAACGGGCGCGCTGAAGCGCGATCCACAACCGGCCATCTACTACCACACGATCGAATATGTGCCGCCATCATCCGACGCCGGAGCCCCCAAACGGACGCTGCGGGGATTTTTAATCACCACAAAACTGGAACCGCTCGATTCCGGCCACATTTATCCGCATGAAAACACCAGATCCGCAGCAAAAACTGATCGGCTCAATTTGCTACAAGCCTGCAAGGCCAATCTCAGCCCCATCTGGCTCCTCTACTCTGATCCGCAGAGCGCCGTTTTAAGTCAGTTGGAACAGTCCGTCAAAGGGACGCCGCCGCGGATTGAATTCCAGGACGACAGCGGCTGTCTTCAGCGACTCTGGGCCGTATCCGACCCGGCAATCCTCAAGCCGATCGTGGAGGCCATGCGGAGCAAACCGCTCTTCATTGCCGATGGACATCACCGCTACGAAACCGCGTTGAACTATCAGAAACTCCGACGGGAACAGGCTGGAAACCCCACAGAGCTTCAGCCCTATGACGGAGTCCTTATGCTCTTGTCTCCGCTCGAAGATCCCGGTTTGACCGTTCTTCCGACACACCGCGTGACGACCACCCCTCTACCGTCATACGAAAAGATCAAGGCGCTTCTGGCCGAGAAATTCGACTTCAAGGATTTCCCGTTTACTGAGAATACAAAGAACGCAGTGCGATCCCAGTTCATCGAAACCCTCCGCAAGGAGGGTCGTACAGTCCCGACTTTCGGCCTGGCGGTCAAGGGGGAGAATCGATACGCCACACTCTCGTTGAAGCCTGCGCACCGCCCACCGGCGGATGCATCTCCACGCACCAAGCTTGACGTCTCACTCCTGCAACAACTTGTGGTCACAACTCTCTGTCCATCGCAACAGGAACAAGAGGCCATCGTCTATACGAAGGACGACCATGAAGCCCTCGATTGGGCGGCCAACGGAACCGGCACAGGTGCCTTACTCTTGAACGCAACTAAGGTCGGCGAAGTACAGGCGGTCGCCACCGCCGGAGAGCGGATGCCCCACAAATCGACATATTTTTATCCGAAGCCGCTCACGGGACTCGTGATCAATGTCATGGAAGAGTGAGCGGCGGCATGGAAAGGTGCTCATTGTGCTCGCACAACGCGCGGCCGCGGAAGGCCCTCGTTGACGCGCGCAGTGATGAGCACATTTCCCGCACCGCCTAAATGGAGACAACGAGAAGATGAAAACCAAGATTCTGATTGTCGACGACGATCCGGACATTGCGACGATGCTGGAGGATCGCCTCCAAGCATCCGATTACGGGACCGTCATCGCCTCTGACGGTGTCCACGCACTTGAGATGGTCGAGCAGGAAGCGCCGCATCTCATGCTTCTCGACCTGGACATGCCGCGATTGACCGGCCTCGAAGTCCTCAAACGTCTTCCGAAAGTCAGGCCGGCGGAAGACTTGCCCGTCAGCGTCATGACCGCACATGGCTCCATCGAATCCGCCGTTGAAGCGATGAAAGACGGCGCCTACGATTTTCTCACGAAACCACTGGACAAGGACCACTTACTGATCGTCATCAACAAGGCGTTGGAACGAGACTCCTTGAAGCGGCAGGTGGCCTGCCTCAAGTCGGAGGTCGACAGCCGCTACGCATCCATCGTCGGAACCAGCCCGAAGATTCGGACGGTCCTGGACGCGGCTCAGCGCGCGGCCAAATCGGATGCCAGCGTGCTCCTTCTCGGTGAGAGTGGCACAGGGAAAGAACTGCTCGCCCGTTCAATCCATCAATGGAGCCCTCGCCACACCATGCCCCTGATAGTCATCAATTGCGTGGCGTTGACGGAGACCTTGCTCGAAAATGAGTTGTTCGGCCACGAGCGGGGAGCCTTTACCGGTGCCGACCGCCTTCAAAAAGGGAAGCTGGAAGTGGCGGACGGGGGGACAGTTTTCCTGGATGAGATCGGCGACATGCCGTTGACACTCCAAGCCAAACTGCTCCGCGTGTTGCAGGACCGCGAATTTCACCGCGTAGGCGGCTCGCGCCTCGTATCGGTTAACATCCGAATCATTGCCGCTACCAACAAGGATCTCAAACAGGCCGTCAAGGCAGGAGAATTCCGCGAGGATTTGTTTTACCGTTTGAACGTAATCGCGCTTACCCTTCCCCCGCTCCGCGAACGGCTGGAGGATTTTCCGGCTTTGGCAAAATTTTTTTTGAGCCGGCATGCGAAAGAAGCAAAGCGCCCGGGCATGATGTTCAGTCAAGCCGCCATGGAGGCACTCAGCCGGTATTCCTGGCCGGGAAACATTCGTGAACTGGACAACGTCGTCGCACGCGCCGTCATTCTGAGTCTGACCGACACCATCGAGCCGGATGTCCTGGCGCTCGATTTTTCCGGCGTAGTCAAGAGCGACTTCCTCCCCTACTTGACCCTTCCCTACCACGATTCCATGGAGGCCCACAGCCGACACATCATTCAACAAGCAATCAAAGACGCCGACGGCAATCAAACGAAGGCGGCAGAACGATTGCGTCTCCAGCGGACATATCTGGCGCGACTGCTGAAACAACAACGCGAAAAGCAAGAGGGCATCGGCGGGGGAACCGACTCAGGACCGGCCGAGAACATTCTCAGAGTCTGATTTCCGACCCGTCATCTAAACACGGGAACCCGAGACAAGACGTTGATTGAGACTGATGCGTCCGTTGGCGGCATCGTGCTCGGCTTGTGCGTAACGCTGCGGCGTGCCGACATCGGACCAATAGCCGACAAGGTCGTACCCGTACACAGGCTCGTTGCGCTGAATCGCCGCGACATAGGCATCAATGATCGACGATTCTTTCCCCTTTGGCACGTCGCGCAAGAGCCTGGGTTGAAGAACATGAATGCCCGCGAACATACGGGTTTTGATTGCAGGACTGTCTGTTTTGCCCCGCCCGGTTATACGGAGGATGCGATCTTCAGAACCCACTTCGATGAGCCCCCAACTCGCCGCATCGGGATCGGCACGGAGGACTAACGTTGCAGCAGCCTTCTGTTGTTGATGCGCGGTCCACAACGCTTCAAGGTCCAACTCGAACAACGTATCCCCATTCAGCACCAAGATCGGCTCTCCCGAAAAGTTCGGCTCAGCCTGCTTGATCCCTCCGCCGGTCCCCAATATGACCGGTTCATGTGAATAGTGGATCCGCAAGCCGTACTTCGAGCCGTTCCCGAGCGCCTGTTCAATCATCGGCCCGAGGTGGTGAAGATTGATGACCACGTCCTGAAACCCGTGGCGTTTCAGCAAGAGCAGGTTCCAGACAATGAGCGGAGTGCCTGCAATCGGAAGCAGCGATTTGGGGATCGTATTGGTGAGCGGCCTCAAGCGCGTCCCCATCCCGGCCGCTAGGATCATAGCTTTCATATAATTATTCCAACGCAGGCAACGGGCGCAGGGCAAGGGTCAAGGAGTTGAACGGAATCTCCAAACCCTCTCCTCGTCCCGCTAGTCTGACTCCTATTGAAGTTCCGGCACATAGGCGTTCATGAGTTTGCGGAGCGTAGACAGTTCCGGATACTTCGAAAGGTTGCGCTTGACGTAGCCGAGCGTCCGGGGAATGTCCGCCAGGAATTTTGGATTGCCTTTCACGCGATCGATGTATACAAAACGCCCGGCGGCCTTCAGATTCCGCTGGATGCTCGTGAAGTCGAAGAGTCGACGGAAACTTTCCCGATTGCTCGACTTCTTCTGTTCCGCCTCCATCAGATCGAGATAGCTATCAATAAGACGGTCAATGAGCGACTCATCCAATTCGATATAGGCGTCGCGAAGCAACGATGCCAAATCGTAGGTAACCGGTCCCATCAACGCATCTTGGAAATCAATCACGCCCAACCGGTTCCCATCGACCATCAGATTTCTTGAATGATAATCTCTATGCACGAACACTCGCGGCTGTTCGGCCAGCAACTCAGAGATTTTCCTGAATTCTTCGCGTATGGCAGAGCGGTCATCTTCACCCATCGCCGCTTCTTGACGCGCCTCAATCCCGTACTCGAGAAAATGATCGAACTCCCACATCAGCAATGGGACGTCGAAGCTGCGGTGGAACGCCAGACAGTTCGGATCGCCTTGCAACGTCGCGGTCGATTGGATCCGGACAAGCATGGCGATGGCCTGCCGGTATCTCGATTCAATGACCACCGCACTTGCACCGGAGCAGGCTTCTGAAAGCGTCACGTCGCCGAAATCTTCCAAATACAACAGCCCGGCTGATTGGTCGTAATAATAAAGGTCCGGGACAGAGACCCCCGTCTTCGCCAAATGGGCCTGAATGTTCAAGAAGGGGAGTTCGCTAATCCTGTGTGTAGCGGCGCTTACCGCCTCTTCCGATTGCTTGAAGGCTTCCGGCTCGGCCAGTTGCATAAGAATAATGGGCCGAAGGGCAGGCGGATCCAGCTCGATGCGAAAGTATCGACGATTCGAGGCGTCTCCGGCGAGAGGCGTGAGTCGCTTGAACGTCCCCGTAAAGGGCAGCCTCGTCCGTACTGTCTCAGCGATGAGGGCCTGATCGGGAAGCGCCAGAGGTTTCTTGGGAGCGGCGGGATCTATAGTGGCCATTAGCGGGGGATTATACACGAACTGCGAACTTTCACGAACTCATTGTCCGAATATCAATCAGCTTCTGCGAGCTCGAGCCTCCCTGGAGTAAATGATGGGAGACCCATGAGCCGATTACAATTCCGATTGTGTCCGCTCCCCAATCTAACCAACTGGATTCACGGAAGGGCACGAAGGACTGATGGAACTCATCAGTCATTCCGTAGAAGGAACCGGCAAGAATCGCCAGCACCAGCGCCAGCCGGGCGCCACTCGGCCCGGCAGCCCAACGGAATAGGCGATACAGCAACACGCCTAACACCCCGTATTCGACAAGATGCAGGAACTTGTCGCTCAGTTTTTTGAAAAGCAGATCGGGCAGCTTCTCTTCCGGAAAAGGGAGCGAAGAAAAATAGAAAATGACGGCGGCGTAGAGGATGACGGGCGCGCTGTACCAGATCCATTGACCAAGATAATTATAAGTTGTGCCTGCCCTTCCAAGTCCTTTTTCCATTTCTCTCCGTTGATTGCAAGACTCATATCCCTATGACATACTTCCGCTAAGTCCGCAATATTGTTCGCTGATTATCTATGAAAACCGCCCATGTTTGCTTCCTTTGGCATATGCATCAACCCTACTATACCGACCCGGTCAAGGGTTTGGCCAGCATGCCTTGGGTGCGCCTCCACGCCACCAAAGCCTATTTCGACATGGCCTACCTGCTCGAACAATTTCCGTCTATCCATGCCACATTCAACTTTACGCCCTCCCTTCTCCTTCAGCTTAAGGAAATCGGAAGCGGAACTGTCCGAGACGTTTTCCTCGACCATGCGGAGAAACCTGCCGCCGACTTGAGTCTCGAGGAGCAGGCCTTTCTCATTCGGCATTACTTCTCGATCAATTGGGCCACCATGATCCGGCCTTATCCCCGTTACCATGATCTGCTCGTCAAGCGCGGGTTGAAGATTGACGATCACGATCTTGAACGGCTTGCACGTCAATTCACTGTCCAAGAGCTATTGGATCTGCAAGTCTGGTTCAATCTCGCCTGGTTCGGATACGGAGCCGTCGCTCGCTATCCGCGACTCGCCGCCCTTCGTGCCAAGAATCGAAAGTTTACCGAAGAGGAGAAGCAAGAAGTACTGACGCACCAACGGACAATTGTCCAAGAAATCGTCCCTATGTATCGGCGTTTGGCTGAACAAGGTCAGATCGAGCTGACAACGACACCTTTTTACCATCCGATTCTCCCCCTCGTCATTGATACCGACATCAACCGGCGGGCTAGACCGGACCTTCCGCTGCCATCCAGGTTTCGGGCGCCGGAAGATGCCGAGGCTCAGCTGCAGCGGGCGGTCGAGTTCCATACCGCTACCTTTGGGCAAGCACCGGTCGGCCTTTGGCCCTCAGAAGGATCCGTCTGTCCTGAACTGTTACCGATGCTTCCGCAGAAAGGGTTTAAGTGGTTGGCAACCGATGAAGGCATCCTGGCGCGTTCCCTGGAAGCCTCGCAGCAACAATGGAAACGACAGAAGCACTTGTATCGACCTTATCGAATGGGCTCGTCCGGCCAAGAAGTCTCGATCGTCTTCCGCGACCGAGAGATTTCCGACGCGTTCGGTTTTGCCTACCACAAGACAACTGCAGAGTCCGCCGTTGAGGATGTCCTGCGCCGTATCAGGCGCATTGTGATGGATGCTCCCCGAGAGGATGTCTTGATTCCGATCATTCTGGATGGCGAGAACCCCTGCGAGCATTACCATGAAGGCGGCAAGCAGTTTCTCGCACAGCTATATGCTGGTCTGATGTCGGATAGAGGCGACTCAGTTCGAGTGATCACCACAACAATGTCCGAGGCTCTCAAGGCAGTGCCGCCCAGGGAATCTCTCTCCGCACTCCATTCCGGCTCATGGATCAATCACGATTTGAAGATTTGGATCGGCCACCGGGAAGACAATCGAGCATGGGATCTTCTCGGACTTACCCGTTCGCGATTGCATCAACTGAGCCCCATCCTGTCTCCCGAGCAAACCCAGGCCGCGTGGAATGAACTCTACGCCGCCGAAGGGAGCGATTGGTTCTGGTGGTATGGCGACGATTTTGAAACGGCCTATAAGGAAGAATTCGATCGAATCTTTCGCACCCATCTACGGAATGTCTGGTCAATCATCGGCGCGACACCGCCGGAGTGGATCAATCAGCCCATCTGTGGAACGAGGGATATCATTGGTCGCGAGTGTGTGACGCGGCCGTTCGCGTTGTTGCATCCGACGCTCGATGGCCGTGTCACCGATTTTTTCGAATGGCGCGGTGCCGGCACAATTAATCCTAATCCTCCACTGGGAGCCATGTGGAGAGCCGACGGATTGTTTTCTGCGATTTACTTCGGGTGCAGCCTCGATTATCTCTATCTCCGGCTGGATCCTGCAGACGCCTTGCGTGGCTGCCGTGAAGACAAAGACCTGGTCATCGAATGCTATCTCAAAACCCCGGACCACACCTATCGCCTGAGTGTCTCACTGACTGAACCAGACCACTACTCGTTGGCTAGACGGAAGGACGAGAATCACTGGGAAGAAATCGGCCTGTCAAAAATGATAGCGCGACAAGAGGTATTGGAACTGGCCCTTCCATTCAAGGACATCCAACTCGAGTCACATCAGGCATTAGGCTTAACTGTCGTCGTCAAGAACGGTGGGTTGGAAACCGCACGCTATCCACACCACGAACCGGCACCTCTCACGGTGCCAGGGCCCGACTTCGAAGCCACGATGTGGCGTGTATGAGGACCAGGCAAGCGGTGGATGGCGCGAGGCAAGAGGATCTAGTCTAACGCGGAGGAAAAGATGCCTGATTTGCGACGTGATCCGATCGTAGGCCGTTGGGTGATTATCTCGACGGAACGGAACGGGAGACCCCAAGATTTCGCATATCTGAATCAGACCCGTCCGATTTCGACTGGTCTGTGCCCATTTTGTCCTGGGCAGGAACGGCTGACGCCAAAAGAAATCATGGCTTACAGGCCCCAACCGTCCGAGCCGAATGCCCCGAACTGGACTGTTCGCATCATTCCCAACAAATTTCCGGCATTGCAGGTCGAAGGCGACCTGGGCCGTGAAGGTGTCGGGCTCTATGACCGCATGAACGGCATCGGCGCGCATGAAGTCATTATCGAGACCCCGGAACATAAAGACAGCCTCGGAGACATGTCCGCCAAAGGCATCGAAGACGTGCTATGGTCCTATCGCGATCGGATTCTGGACCTCAAGAAAGATCTCCGCTTCCGGTACATCTTGATCTTCAAGAACCACGGAGCCGCAGCCGGCGCCACACTAGAACATTCGCATTCGCAATTGATCGCTCTCCCGGTCATCCCCACAAGCGTCATCGACGAAATCGAAGGCTGCCGCAGGCACTACGAGCAAAAGGAACGCTGTATTTATTGCGACATTCTCCGGCAGGATTTATCAGACGGCGATCGCGTTGTAGCCGAAAACCCCGAATACGTTTGTGTCACTCCGTTCGCACCCAGATTCCCGTTTGAAATGTGGATCTTCCCGAAACGCCACGCCGGGTACTTCGAGGAAAGCCAGAAACAACAATTCGAATTTATGGCGCCGATCTTGTCGGAATCATTGCGCCGTATGGACAAAGTCCTGGCGAAGCCGGCTTACAACTTCATCCTTCATAGTTCGCCGCTTCATGAAAGGACAGGCGATTTCTATCACTGGCATCTGGAGATCATTCCGAAGTTGACGCAAGTGGCGGGCTTCGAATGGGGCACGGGGTTCTACATCAACCCTGTCTCGCCGGAAGAATCGGCCAGATGTTTGCGCGACGTGCACCTCTAGATAGGCCCGGGCAAGAGGAAGAAGCGCACGCTTAGAGTCTGCTTGCCTCTTCCCTGTCGCAGGGCCTATTATCGCATCATGCAAGTCCAACTCAGCCATCCTCACCGGAGCGTGGAAGTCAAAGGTCCCAAACGCGCCAAAGACGTCTT
>NZ_CDLUDY010000040.1:0-6959 GCF_975968855.1 Petrachloros mirabilis | reverse complement strand
CTCTTTCACGATCATTTGCAGATCCTCGGACTGCTGGGCGTTGTGCGGGGATGTCTCCTGGCAGAGGATGTCGGCGTATAGGAGGATCGCGCTGAGAGGGTTGTTGATCTCGTGCGCGACGCCGGCTGCAAGCTTTCCGACCGAAGCCAGCTTCTCCGAGTTTCTGATGTGCTGCTCCAGCTTCTTCGTTTCCGTCATGTCCCTGGCGATGCCCAGCACGCCGAGGATTTCCCCTTCAGCCCCCTGAAGCGGCGATACGCTGACCATCGCGGTTCTAGGTTCCCCCATGCGAGTCACGACTTCGACTTCGTACACTTGCTTTGCACCGATATCCAACGTGTTCTTCAACCGTCGACCCCGATGACGCCTTGAAAGAAGCGCAAGATAGGGTCTTCCGAGCAAATCGTCCTTCCGATAGCCCCACGCCTCCACCTTGCTGTTGACGTACGTAAAGCGTTGCTCGGTGTCGAGCGTATAGATGACGTCGTTGGCGTTTTCCAGCAAATTTTCCAGGTACTGCTTGGTCTCTTCGATTTCCCTCGTCCGTTCACGAACCTTCGCTTCGAGTTCTTCCCGATAGGTCTGGAGCTGCCGCTCCAACTTCTTCCGGTCGGTGATGTCGCGCAGCTGCACCATCACGAGAACCTGGTCAGCCCCGCTCACCCGGATCAAGTCCATCTCAACCGGCGTTTCCATTCCGATCGCGTTACAGACCGTAATTTCCTGCGTCGGCACCTGGCGCTTCCCTGTGGTGATGTCAGCCAACCACCCGTTGAGGGCATCTCGATATGCCGACATAACAACATCGTAGATGCTACGTCCGACCACCTTTGACTCGACATAGCCGAGCGCCTGTTCTTCACGTTTGTTTACAGCAACGATTGCCCCCCCCGCGTCCACCATGAACACGGAATCGGCAACCAGATCGAACAGGGCCTTGTACCGCGCTTGAGAGGCCACTAACTGCTGAGTGCGTTCGGAAACTGCCTGCTCGAGTCCTAAGGTATAGTGCTGCAGTTCCTGTTCGAGCCGACGCCGTTCCGTCACGTCACGCACGAATGCACGGGAATGGACTAGCCCTCCGCGCTCATGATCAAATAGGGCTGTGGTATGAATCTCGACGTCAATTGGATGACCGTCTTTGGCCAGGAGCACGGTTTCCATCGAACTTTGTCCCTGCGACACCAGGCGTTCAAGATAATGCAACACGGCCGTTTCTTTTCCGCGTGGAACCAATTCCCACAACTTCATCGCCAACATTTCGTCGAGCGTGTAGCCCAACTTGTCAAGCCCCGTCTTGTTAACATGAACAAAGCGCCCGCCGCGATCCATCTGATAGATCATTTCCGGAGAGTGTTCGATAAGGTCGCGGTACTTCTCTTCCAGTCTGCGCACATCTGACATCCGTTGCTCGATCTGGCCAAAGGAGCGCTGCAAATTCGCCGCCATATCGTTAAAGGCTTCGGCCAAGCGCTGGATTTCATCCCCTGTTCTCAATTCCAGTCGTCTCTCGAGACGGCCGCTTCCTATTTCTTGAACGCCGTCGTGCAAAGCTTGAATCGGCTTGGCCAGCCGCCTGGCTGCGACAATGCCGGTCCCCCACAACACCGCCAACACGCCTAAGCCATAGAGCAGCACTTTGGCAACCAATTCAGCCAATGGCGCGAACGTCTCCTCAGGATCTTGACGGACAACGGTGATCCACTGCCTTCCGCCGATACTCCCCATCGCGAGCGGCTCGGTGAATCGCACCGGCGCAAACCCGATCAAGGCGTCATGACTCCCGTGAGAATCATCCCCTGCCACGGCCCACCCCGCTTTCAGCGCGGCTAGTGTACCGACCAATGCCGGCGTGACAGAATGCTCTTCCGGAGCGAGGATCGGGCAGATAATCGGCACTCCGTCAGAACCAAACAACATGGCATGGCCCGTCGACCCGATCGTCACTTCGGCAATCGAGTGAAACAGGGTGTCTCGTCGAAGCAGGATGGTGACTGATCCTATGACGGCCTTCTGATTATCGTCGATGATCGGTGCCGCCACGACCACAACATGCGTCCCAAAAGCCGGATCGAAGGAAATATCGCTCACGTACACCTGGGAGCTTCCCCCCTTCACGACTGCCTGCCACCAGGGAGTCTTGCCGTAGAAATACTCTACTTGTGGAATGGAACTGACGACGAGGGCGCCTTGGTTATCCGTGACCAAGATTCCGACATAATCGGACTTTCTGATATCGTGCCATCGAATCAAGTAATTGGTCACGATACGGTTGATAAAGAGCGGAAACTCGCTACGCTTGTCACGTTGTTTCCAGCGACGCTGCCAATCTTTGATGATCTGCCGGATGGCCTGCGGATCCTTATTCTCATAGGTCCGGTTCGCTTCCGTCACGGATGTCCGCAGGAACGGCGTCGAAGCCAACTGCTGCGCTTCGTTCATCCCGCGCGTCACGTGCATCTCGATACGCCGCGCAGCTTCGACGGCGACTTCTTTGAAGTTCGTTCCAGTCATTTCGCGAAGCGCCCGGCGTTCCTCGAAGTACGTCAACGCAAGGAGGAGAGTCAGTGGTAGGAGGCCGACCATCACGATTGCCGTGATGATCTTGCGCTGGAGACTGTGAGACCGACTCCAGAATGCCATGGACATGTCAACCTATACGAACGTCGCGCCGCTCACATCAATTCAATCGACCCGACGGTTCTGTGAAGCGCTAGCTCCTCTTCAACAGCCGCCCCGGAGTTCCCGGCCACAACAAGAGCAACGGACTGGCAACGAACACGGACGAATAGGTTCCGAATATCACGCCCCACAAAAGTGCCAACGAAAAGTCGTGCAAGACTTCTCCTCCGGCCAAGGTCAACGGAATCAGAACCAGCACCACGGTGAGGCTGGTAACAATCGTACGGCTCAAGACCTGGTTGACGGCATTGTTGATCACCGATTCTTCGTTTTCCCGACGTCTCATTCGGAGATTCTCCCGGATCCGGTCGAACACAACGACGGTGTCCGTCAGGGAATAGCCCGCAAGGGTAAGGAGCGCGGTCACGACCAGCAATGTGATTTCCTTGTCCAATACATAAAACGCACCTAGTACAGCCAGCACGTCGTGGAAGGTCGCAAGGGCTGCCGCGACGCCGAAGCGAAATTCGAATCGCGCGGCAATATAGAGAATGATCCCGATGAAGGACACGAGTATGGCGATCATCGCGTCTTCCTGAAGTTTCTTACCGATCGTCGGTCCGATTTCCGTACTGGAATCGACAACAAAGGTATTTGAGACAAACTCTTTTTTGAACACTTCCACAACCCGTTCCGCCGTCTTCTCCTCGATGGTGGTCAAGGCCTTCACACGGATGAGCAGCTTGTTGTCCTGCCCGAACTCTTGGAGTTCGGCGTTCCCGAGCCCGTTCGTCTCCAAGGCTTTCCGGGCTTCGTCGATACGGACCGGCTGGTCGAATTTCAGTTGCACCGCCGTACCACCGGCAAAGTCAATCCCAAGGTTTGCCGCACCCCGGCCGATTTGAACCAACGCAAGAATGCCCAGAAACACCATGACTCCTGAAAAGATAAAGGCAAACTTTCGCTTACCCATGAAATCAATATTTGTCTTCCCTAAAATCTCTAACATGCTCACTCCCTCTTTGAACGCTCGACTCTCAGTCTTCAGCCACCAGCTTGAAGCTGAGAGCTGGTCCCTGACGGCTGTCGCGCTATATGCTCAACTGAGTCACCTTTTGGCGTTGATTCATGATGTCAAATACAACCTTGGTGCCGACCAATGCCGTAAACAGATTGATCGCAATCCCCAAGCACAGGGTGACGGCAAAGCCCTTGATCGGACCTGTGCCGAAGAGAAACAAGGCAACACCGGTGATTAACGTCGTCACGTGAGAGTCGATGATGGTCAACAAGGCCTTGTCGTATCCGCTGTCGACCGCCAATCTCACCGTCTTGCCACTCCGCAATTCTTCACGGATCCGTTCGAAGATGAGCACGTTCGAATCGACACCCATGCCGATCGTCAGCACGATACCGGCAATACCAGGCAAGGTCAGCGTTGCCATCAAGGCCGATAGCGCCCCCATCAAGCACACCAGGTTGAGGATCAAAGCAAAATCGGCAATGACCCCGGACAACCGGTAGTAGACGATCATGAAAAGGACGACGAATACGCCAGCAAAGATGGTCGCTTGCAAACCCTTCTCAATCGAATCACGACCAAGAGAAGGTCCGACCGTCAGGTCCTGAATGATTTTAAGAGGAGCCGGCAACGCACCAGCCCGCAACACGATGGCCAAGTCGTTCGCTTCCTGAGTGGAGAACGTTCCCGTGATCTGCGCTCGGCCGCCCGAAATCCGCTCTTGAATGACCGGAGCCGAGTAGATGGTATTGTCGAGCACGACCGCCATGCGCTTCTTGACATTGGCCTCGGTAATCCGCTCGAATTCCCGGCCACCCTTGGCATCGAAGGTGATCGACACATACGGATCGTTGAACTGACCGATCGAGACCCTCGCGTCGCTCAGCACGTCGCCCGTCAACATCACGCGCTTTTTCACAAGATACGGAATGCGATACTCGCGTCCCGTATCTTTGTCCACCGCCCTCTCGAACAGCACTTCGCTTCCTTCAGGCAACTTGCCTTCGACCTGCGCGAGAACCTCCGCTTCCTTCTCCTTGGGAATACGTGCCGGGAGATCCAGCTTCATCTGGCTTTCTTCATCGAGCATCTTGAATTCGAGCAGCGCCGTTTCCTTGATAAGGTCTTTCGCCCGCTTTGGATCCTTCACGCCGGGAAGCTGCACGACAATCTGTTTCAACCCCTGACGCTGCACCAACGGCTCAGCAACGCCAAATTGATCAATGCGGTTTCTGATCGTTTCCAAGGCCTGATTGATGGCCGAGTCCTTGATCCGCTTGCTTTCGGTCTCTCGCAATTCCCACACAACCGTGTTGTCTGACCCCGCCGCCTCCGTCTCCGCAAACGTGGGGTAGTCGTCGATCAACTTTTTAATCTGATCTTTCAGTTCGGCGTCCTGAAACTGAATCGTGATCGTCGTAGGACCTGTCCGTTTGACCGACTCGACGGGAATCTTCTTGTCCACGAGCATGTCTTGAAGCGAAGTGACCGACCGATCGACCGCAATCTCCACAGCCCGATCTTCGTCCACCTCCATCACCATGTGAATGCCGCCCTGAAGGTCCAATCCCAATGTGATTCCCTTATTGGGCAACGCCGACTTCACCCATCCCGGCAACGACTGATACAAAGGCTGGTACGAAGGCACGGAACAGACGACTGCCACCAGTATGACCAGCAACAACAACGTGAGCCGCCCACCTACTTTTTTCATAGCGCTTTCTACCTCTTTATCCTCTCTACTTTACGAATCCTTGTCTTCCTCTTCGGCGCGCACCCGCGAAATGTAGTCCCGTTGCATCTTGATTTTCGTATTGTCGGCGATCTGCAGCGTGACAGTGTCTTTCCCCAAATTGGTCACGGTGCCCCAGATGCCAGCAGACGTGATGACCTTGTCGCCCTTTTTCAACGCTTCCAGCATTGCCTTTTGCTGTTTCTGTTTCTTCTGCTGAGGGAGGATCAGCATGAAATAGAAGATGACAAAAATCAGTACGAACGGCACGAGCGACAACAACGTCCCGCTTCCCGATCCTCCACCACCCGCTCCCTGAGCCCACGCTACAGATTCCAGCAACATACGACGGTTCCCCTCTTCCTAGATGTTGTCCCTTGTACGACGACCGGTTTCGGCATCTTTCGCCCCAGCGGTATCTACGGCGGGGACATCCCGTTCCAGCCCATGATAGAACAAATCGCGAAATTCCCAGAAAGCCCCCTGCGCAATCGCCGCACGCATACGGTGCATAAAATCGGAAAAATACCAAAGATTGTGAATCGTGTTCAGCCGTGAGGCGAGCATTTCCTTGACGTTGTACAAATGGTGAAGGTATGCACGAGAGTATCGGGCGCAAACAGGGCACTCGCAGCTTGGATCGATTGGCTGCTCGTCACGTACGTACCGCGCCTGCTTGATGAGTACGCGGCCGAATGTCGTAAAGAGCCACCCGGTTCTTCCGTGTCGCGACGGAACGACACAATCGAAGAGATCGATCCCCCGCGCAACCCCTTCGACAAGATTTTCAGGCATCCCGACTCCCATGAGATATCGCGGCTTAGACGCAGGAAGCTCTGGCACCGTGAGATCCAGCATGGCATACATGTCTTCTTTCGTCTCCCCAACCGATAAGCCACCGACGGCGTAGCCTTCGAAATCAAGCTCAACAAGTTCGCGAGCCGATGTGAGTCGAAGGGCTTGATCCAATCCGCCTTGGACAATACCGAAGAGCGCCTGGTCCGTCCTCCGACGGACGTCTAAGCAACGCTTCGCCCACAGTGTCGTACGCTTGACTGCATCCTTCACAAGCGCTTGATCCGCGGGCAACGCCACACATTGATCGAACGCCATGATGATGTCGGCGCCCAATGCCTCTTGGATTTCGATTGCCGTCTCAGGGGTAATGAAATGAGTCGACCCGTCGAGATGTGATTGAAAACTCACCCCTTCGTCGGTGATCTTGCAGAGCTTGGCCAAGCTGAAAATTTGAAATCCCCCGCTATCAGTCAGAATCGCACCCGGCCATCCGGTAAAGCGATGCAGACCGCCCATCTCAGCCACGACCTTGTGTCCGGGACGCAGATAGAGATGGTAGGCATTGTTGAGCATCAACCCGAATCCCAATTGCTCCAAGTCGCGGGGATCAATTCCTTTCACCGGTCCTAAGGTCCCGACCGGCATAAACGTGGGCGTCTCAACCTGACCACGAGGCGTCGTCAGCTTGCCGAACCTGGCCTTTGTGCGTTGATCGATATGTTCAGCAGAAAACTTCACGGTCCCTCGACTATCGAATCCCGGTTACATCTGGTCTGGCGCAGAAAT
>NZ_CDLUDY010000039.1:0-1730 GCF_975968855.1 Petrachloros mirabilis | reverse complement strand
GTGTCGGTCAGCTTGTCGGCCGATGTCCCCAGCACACCGCCCGACATGCAGGCACCGCTGTTCGTGATTGAGGGGGCGGTGACGCTGACGAACCCCGCCGATCCGAATTCCAAGCCTTTTCCTCCTGATATCGAGCCGATGAGCCTCGAACAGGCGATTCGAGGGATGACCACCGAGGCCGCCTGGCAGCTACGCATGGAGGACAAGATCGGCAGCCTGGAAGTCGGAAAATACGCGGACCTCGTCGTCCTGGAAAAGAACCCGTTCGATGTCGAGCCCATGGAGATCTCGGGGATCGACGTGCTGATGACCATGATGGACGGCAAGTTCACCCATCGGACGGATGGCGACGAGAGTGAGGCAGAGGATCGCGTTTACCCGGGTGATTACGAGCGGTGGTGAGGTGCGCCACTGGGACCAGGCACTCGATTCTGAACCCACAGGTAAGGCCCGCATGGCGACGAGAATATGCGTTAAGTCGCCCCATCGCAAAGGTTCAACGTAGGAAGTCCGGACCACACCGACGATAAGCGCATGACAGCGCGGCAAACGAGGAATGTTAGTTTCTAAGCGAGGCGATGATGGTGAGTGATCGGATATGCTTTCGAGTATCGGCGTTGCTGGTCGGAGTGGTGGCCTTAGGCATCGTGAACCCAGCAACCGCGCAGTATGCGGATGAGAGTTTTTCGCGACTTGCGTTCCAAGCAGCTGATCAGAATGGCGACGACATAGTCGACGAAGCAGAGATGGCATCGGATACAGCGGCAGCGTTCGCCTCCCGCGACGCCAATAGTGACGGCCTGCTGGAGCCTGGTGAAATTAGCGATATGAGCCCGGATGTGTTCAATGAATTGGATACTGATGGAGATGGGAAACTAACCTTCAACGAAATCATGAGGGAAAAAATCAAGCTCTTCTATGAAGAAGATCCAAACCGAGACGGGGAATGGACGCTTGAGGAAGTGATCGCCTACGACAACGCTGTCTGTCAGGCATTGAAGGAAGGCGGGGACGGATATACCGGCCCTTATGTCGGTACGGGACCGGATATTCGATGTAAGGAGTGATTTCCGGAAACGACAACGAGACTGTTTGAGATGTGAGGGGACGATGACAGAAAGATTTGTGGGACGCCCGTTCGAACCGGTTAAAGCCTGCATGGCAGCGATCGTTGCACTGATACTGGTTGGGTGCGAAGCCGACGGATCAACAGGCGAAATTGGCGTCGGAACGGTCGCCGGCGCACTCGGTGGTGCCGCCTTGGGCGCGGCTGGCGGAGGTAAAGCGGGAGGGGTTCTTGCCGGTGCAGCGATTGGCGGACTGGCAGGTAACATGCTTGTTGACCGGCCTGCCGATAAGAGGCGTGCTGAAGAGGCCGAAACGGCCCGCGATCGTGAGTATGAACGTCGTTTGGCCTACGAGCGGCAAAGCCAGATTCAGGCCGAACGGACACGCCAAGAAATTGAAGAACAGCGCTTGTATGAAGAATGGAAGAAGGAACGTCTGGCGAAGGAATATCAGGAAAAACAGCTGCAAAACTAAGGGCCTTTGGGTAAGCAGAGAGAATGAGAATTGCGCGTACTGGACGGCCCTCCTAACCCCCGCACCTCCGATTACTTCCTGCAGGACCGAATATGTTTTGATAACACAAGCTTTTCGAGGATTGGCCTGACTCCTTGACGGGTTCACGGGCGCCGGGATGATATTATGAAGAGACCGCTGGTAACTAT